>NZ_JAVIYN010000002.1:0-163312 GCF_036665975.1 Jeotgalicoccus huakuii
AATAGAAGACTTTTTATCGGAATTAAACGTTGACATATTGTCATTCAGTTTTCAATGTTCTCGTTTGTTTATTGCTTAATTATCTTAACACGTTCATTTTCTAAATGCAAGAGATTTATTAAATTAATGTTAAGATTGTTATTTTTTGATTACGTCTTGTTTTGACGACTTTTATATCTTATCAAGTTAACTTATAAAGGTCAATACTTTTTCTCATAAATTTTTAAATAAAATATATGAAGCCCGCCAAACGTTGTTTTGACGGGCTTTATATAAATTAATTTTTATTTCTTACTATCACTTTTTGCAGCTCTAGTCTTATTCTTATAACCTAATTTCTTACTTGCTTTAATCTGCTTATTGTCTTTTTCTTCACGTTTTCTTTTCTCTTCCGCTAATTCTTTACGCTTTTGCTCATTAACATCTGCCCTTGTTGTACGTCCGCGTTCTTTTCTTTCACGCTCGGAGTCTTCAATATATTTAGGTAGTCTGATTAACTGATATGCGTTTGTCAGTATTACGGTGAATACTGAACGATAAATCCAATCTGTATTTTCTACTGATATAAATGGAATTAAAGTTAATGAAGTCATAAAAATCATAAAGAATAATGATGGAATAAATACATTTGTCTCTGAAATCTTATTCTTATAGTAAGCAAAGAATATTCCAGCAATGACGATAATAATCGGAATCCATACATATGACCAGGTTGACTCATGTCCTGCACCTACTTGTCTAAACCTTAAGTAGAACAAGTCAAAGATTGCATACAGTATAAGTAGAAGTTGAACATATGGCCACAAGCTTCTAAAGATACCTAGACCTAATGGATTAATGAATAGATATATGTAGAAGACGACTTGACTGACTGTGGCAATTAGGAGCCCGTAACCAATTAGGAATAGAAGTCCAACGAAAAAGTCACCGAACTCACCTTGAAATAGGAAGGTTGTCACAGCATCATATTCAGTCACCAAACTAATTAGGGTAGTAATTACTGCCCCAATTAGTAAAGTGACAAAGTAGAACTTAACTAAATATTTGGAAGTCATTCTGCTGATCCTCCAATTACTTTGTCGGCCATTGCACTATAAACTCTACTGATCTCATCATCAATATAAACAGAAGGTGCAAAATCATCCTCATTCCAATTTGGTTGTCCGAGTGGCAACTGTCCTAATAGAGGTGTTTTCAGTTCATCGGCAAGTTTTTGACCACCACCTGAACCAAAAATATATTCCTTATTACCCGTTTCTTTACTTTGGAAGTAACTCATATTTTCAATGACACCAATTATTTCATGATCTGTATGCTGCGCCATGGCACCAGCTCGCGCTGCAACGAAGGCTGCAGTCGGGTGAGGTGTTGTCACAATAATTTCTTTAGAGTGCGGTAACATCTGGTGAATATCTAGAGCGACATCCCCTGTTCCCGGCGGTAAGTCTAATAGTAGGTAATCAAGATCACCCCATCTGACTTCTTCAAAGAAACTTGTTAACATTTGTCCGAGCATTGGACCACGCCAAATTACTGGTGTGTTTTCTTCAACGAAGAACGCCATAGATATAACTTCAACGCCAAAACGTTTCACTGGTATAATCGTTTCACCATCTAAAGCAGGGCGCTCAGTAATACCCATCATATCCGGGACACTAAAGCCGTAAATATCTGCATCAATCAGGCCAACTTTTTTACCTTTTTCAGCTAAGGCAACGGCTAAGTTCACAGCAACTGTAGATTTACCTACGCCACCCTTACCTGACGCAATCGAGATAAACTCTGTCTTCCCAAGAGTAAAGCCAAGTTCCATTGCTGCCCCACGAGTTGATCGGAATTTTTCAATTGTTTCATCTGGTAACTCTTGAAAACGTAGTCCGACACTATCTGCACCCGCTTCTTTTAACAGGTTAACAATCTTCATCTGTAAGTCTAATTGCTCTTGGCCACCTTCACGACCGATTGCGACTTTTAGACTGACATGGTTTTTTTCTTCTTTTATACTGACCTCGAGCAGCCCTTCTGTGTCACTGATCGGGACATTTAAAATCGGATCATTTAACGCTCCGATAATCTCTCTAACCTTACTTTCAGTTATCATGTAAACGCTCCTAACTTCAACTTGATTCCAATACTTCTAATAATAACATAAGATTGTTACCCCTAATATCACTCAATCTTGAACTTATCGTTACAGCTCAAAGACGACCTCACCATCAATAATTGTCTGTAAGACTTGTACATCTAGAAGTTCATCTGGATCTATTGTCATCACATCTTTATCCAAGACAATGAAGTCCGCAAGAAAGCCTGGTTTAATCTGACCTTGAATATCTTCTCTATAGACAATTTTCGCTGCTTCTGTTGTGTACATTCTAAAGGCATCATAACGGTCAACAATCTCATTTGGATTGTATACAACACCGTCTTTTTCACGTGTGATTAAGGCATGAATTCCTAAAAATGGATTCACCTTTTCAATTGGAGCGTCTGATGATCCACCGAGAACGAGTCCTTTATCGAGGAGTGTTTTAAACGGATACAAGTACTTCGCACGACTACTACCAATATAGTCCTCTACCCATGGCATATCTGAGGTCAAGAATGTCGGTTGAATATCACAGATGACCGGTAGGTTCGCCATACGTTCAATAAGGTCAGGACGTAGGAGACTCACATGAATCAGTCTATCGTGCTTACCTTCGGCTACTGGGTATTTTTCTATAGTGTCTAGCACCATTTCAATCGCACGGTCACCAATCATGTGAACTGCAATCGCATCTTTATTTTTTCTTGCTGTCTGGACCATTTCTTCTAATTTTTCTCTGGTGTGAATTTGCAGGCCTTGGTCATCGGAATTAACATACGGTTCACTTACTAAGGCAGTTTTTGCACCGAATGCACCATCTGCAAAGATTTTCATGGCATCACGTTCGACGTAGTTCTTCTTATAAGCCTTATTTGCTTTCACGACATCTTCATAGACTTGTTCATGTGTTAGTAAATTCGCACGGAATTTAAGTTCTTTTTCACCAAGTGTTTGAAGGTAAGCGTCAAGCGGCACATTGAAGTCACCATAATAAGCAAGGTCTTCGGTATGAGCGCCAACAATACCTAGGGAATGCATATATTTAACGGCACGAGTAATATCTTCACTAATCGACTCAACTGTATCATCTACCGTTGCTGCTCTCATTTCTTCAAAGGCTTTGTCATAGACCCATCCAGTTAACTCACCATTTTCGTCTTTTTCAAAGTACCCACCTTCTGGGTTTTTTGTATCTTTTGTAATGCCTAAAGCTTCAAATGCTTTGGAGTTCACTACACCTGCATGAGAACAAATACGCGTAATTAAGGTTGGTTTTTCAGTTAACTGATCAAGTTCTTCAATATGAATCTTGTATTGATTATCAAAATTATTTTCATCATAACCAAGAATATTATTCCACTTATGATTAGAATCAAAATCCGCAACTTGTTGCTTCATTTCATCTATATCTGTCACATCGTCTAATGCAAGTGATGCTAATTTTTTACCAATCATAATCAGGTGCTGGTGTACATCCGTTAAGGCAGGCATCATCGTCTGGCCTTGTAAATCAATATGTTGATTTGCTAAACCTTTCAATTCTTCAAACGTACCTACAGCTTTCACTGTTGTATCTTCTACTAAGACGGCTTCAACAACTTCGTTTTCACCAGTCATCGTATAAATTTTCCCATTAAAATATAAGTCTGCCATTATTATCATCCTCAGAAAAAAATACTTTCATATATGATTATATATGAAAGTATTCTTAGTTTCATTTATCGTTCACTTAGTTTCTTGCTACGGTCTCTTGCTGAGCCCAAGGTTTTAAATATCATTTCTTGAAGTTTGAACTCCATTAAAGTATCTAAGCCGGCTTCAGTAGTTCCAGCCTTAGAAGTAATATCTTTTCTTAAGCGCTCAAACGATTCATCTCTGTTCAACAACGTTTTACCAGTCCCGATAACAAGTTCACGTGTTAACTCATGTGCATCTTCTTCTGAAAAGCCAAGTTCTACCAAACTATTCGCATATTGTTCATATATATAGTAGAGAAAAGCAGGACCAGAACCAGTTGCTGCTGTGATGTTGTCCATACCA
Source organism: Jeotgalicoccus huakuii (assembly GCF_036665975.1). Taxonomy (NCBI): domain Bacteria; kingdom Bacillati; phylum Bacillota; class Bacilli; order Caryophanales; family Staphylococcaceae; genus Jeotgalicoccus; species Jeotgalicoccus huakuii. Next base: position 4,130 of record NZ_JAVIYN010000002.1, read on the forward strand.
TCTTCTTCAACCACTACATTTTTCCCAAAACTCGCCATAAGTTTAATCAGTTCTTCACGTTCTAAAAAGTTATCGGAAAAGGCAATACCATTAACTGAGTGTTGAACCATCGCATTGGTGTTTGGCATAATTCTTGCAACTGGATTACCCGTCGCAAATTCTTCTTGCACAGTTTCAATCCTAATTCCAGCCATGACAGACACTAATTTCGTCTTTTCCGTTAAATGCGGACGAATTCTATCTGCAACATCTGAGAAATTTTGAGGCTTCGATGCCAGCACAATATAATCAGCATCTTCACACAGTTCCTCATCGTCATAAGAGACATTTAAACCTAATGATTCTTTAAAGGCCATAGCAGTAATTCGGTTAGATTTACTTGTAATGTAAATATCTTTTGCACTGACAATTCCTTTATGAATCATTCCTGTAAAGATTGCGCTGGCCATATTACCAGCCCCGTAAAATACAATTTTCATAAGACCACCCTCGGTTCTTTATTGGTACGTATTTTACCATAGTATCCGCTCATATATAGAACACAATTGCAAAATAGTGACATATTGCAGCAGCAATAATGAAGAAATGCCAAATCATATGGAAGTAGTTACGTGTTTTTTGTGCGTAAAACCATGCACCGACCGTGTAAAATACACCACCTAGTATAATCAGACTTATGAATTGCCATGATGTATCTGTAATAATAGTTGGTATGAATAGAACTGCTGACCAACCCATCACTAGGTAAAATGCCAAGCTCACCTTCTCATTAACAACTGGCGCGAGCACCTTATATAAAATACCAAGAATTGTCGCCAACCATTGAATGATTAAAATAACGAGTCCAAAAGTACCGCCTACTACTGATATAGCAATCGGGGTATACGTTCCAGCAATAGCAACATAGATAAAGCTATGGTCTAGTAAACGCATAACATACTTGTGGTTGGTATTATGCGCCATTGAATGATAGAGGGTAGACGTCAGAAACATGAGCAACATACTAATGACAAAGATTGAACCCCCAACTGCATGACTAATCCCACCAAGGACGTACATATAAATCGCAGTAAATGGTAAGAGGAAAATGAAAATTAGTGCTGCCACACCATGACTGACTGCATTACCAACTTCCTCTCCAAAAGATAAGGGCACAACATTTTTTAAAGTACGTTCGATTCTAGAAGTTACATTCTCTTGGTTGTGTTTTTCTCCCATTTGTTCTGACTCCCCATACATTAAATCAACCCTTCTTCAGAAAGATCGTTAAAGGCTGTCTCAATACTATCTTTGCCCACTTTATTTTTCAGTGGAGAGAACTCACCTTTTCGGTCCACTTGAAGCGTGTTATGTTTGCCAGCATATCTAAAGGCGTCAAAGTAGAATTTTTCAAATTTCAATACTTCTTCCTTAGTCACCTCAAGATGCTGTCCTAGATGCACTAGTTTTTTTAATGCAAGGTGATATGGCATTGCACCGTCTGCAGCTTCATTTAAGAAATTCATGCTATAAACATGAATCCCTATATTTCCATTAGTGAACTGATCTTCACTACCTTCAGGTAGTTCGGTATATTCAACAACACCTTTATAACCATCTAAGACAGCCAATCTACCGACAGACTCTCCTTCTTTTGGAGTAATTGATTTAGATGTGACATCATTTTGATCCTGTAAATGTAGACCAATTAAAGCAGGGTCTAATACTTTTACAACAACATTATCAACGTTGTTCATGAACACATTTTTGACGCCTCTATCTGCCATATCATCTAGCATGCCACTACTTTTAAGTGAACTGAAGATTCCACCATTACCATTAGGTGTTAGCATGATGTCTTTTTCTTCTGTTAATAACAATTCTCCATCTTTAGATAAAGGTGGGAAATGCTCTTGTTTGAAGAAGTGAATGTTTTCTTTTGGTACTTCAAAATACAAGTGGTCTTCAAAGAATTGTAATGTTTCTTCATGATTGATATCACTCGTCATGATATACCAGTGCACAGGTAGAGTACCATCTGCTTTTTTATATTTAAGAATTTGTCTCGCTTGTAATTCGAATAAAGAAACGCCTTCAAAAGAGAAAGTCCCCTTTGGTCCTGAATGCTCTAGGCGCGTACCTTGTCCACCCGCAAGTAGAACAACTGCGACCTCACCGTTTTCAATCGCTGTTGTTGCAAGTTCAGAAACTGCATCCACATCAAGGTCCTGCTTTAACACGTGAGGGACTTCTTCAACTTTCGTTAAGTCCACTTCATTATTCTTTAAATACACATCTTCATAGACGTGTTTAATTAAATTTAAATCTAAAGTTTCAAATTGAGCTTTAACTTTTTCTTTATAGCTATCTTCTAATAAATTATATTGTGGGATTAATTCTTCAATCATACGTCCACTCCTTTTATGCCGTAATAATGCGTTTGATTAATTTAGTGTGTACTTCATCTTTACCGTAATGATAACTGTCTTGAACTCGCTGTACAACATCATCAACACCATCAGTATTTGCTTCTAAGACAGCGAGAACATCGCCTTTATTAACCTTGTCGCCTACTTTTTTCTTAAGTATAATACCGACAGCTAAGTCGATCTCGTCATCTTTAGTCTGACGACCTGCACCTAATATAGAAGCTGCCACACCAACGTTCTCAGCATCAATTGACTCAATAAAACCTGGCTCAGTTGCTACAACGTCAATGTGATGTTTCGCTTGAGCGAGGTTTTCTGGATGATCAACTAAGGAGTCATCTCCACCTTGATTTTTAACAAAAGCTTTAAATTTCTCGAGCGCCTTACCATTCTTAATGACTTCTTCTAGCATTGTTCTTGCTTCTTCAATCGTTTCAGCCTTACCGCCAACAACGACCATTTGACTTGCTAAAGTTAATGAGAGTTCTGTTAAATCTTTTGGCCCTTCACCTTTTAGAGTGTCAATTGCTTCACGCACTTCATTTGCATTGCCGACTGCATAACCAAGTGGTTCTTCCATGCTTGAAATAATAGCCATCGTGCGACGACCAACATTATTACCTATTTGAACCATCGCTTCAGCTAAGGCAACTGCATCCTCCTCGGTCTTCATGAAGGCGCCATCTCCCACCTTAACATCTAAAACAATCGCATCTGCACCCGCAGCAATTTTCTTACTCATGATCGAACTTGCTATCAGTGGAATTGAATTCACAGTTGCAGTCACGTCACGTAGAGCATAGATTTTTTTGTCCGCAGGGGTTAAGTTTCCAGACTGTCCAATTACAGCGAGCTTGTCCTTGTTAACCAGATTTACGAAGTCATCCTGCGATAATTCTACATGGAAGCCATCTAGGGCTTCTAACTTATCAATTGTTCCACCTGTGTGCCCCAGGCCACGACCACTCATTTTTGCCACTGGTACATCTAAAGCTGCTACTAGTGGTGCCAATACAAGTGTAGTTGTATCTCCAACACCGCCAGTAGAGTGTTTATCCACTTTGATACCTTCGATATCTGATAAATTGATTTGATCTCCAGATTCAACCATTGCCATCGTTAAATCAGCAGATTCTTCAGGTGTCATATCATTATAAAAGATTGCCATTAAAAGTGCTGAAGCCTGGTAATCAGGCACCTCACCTTTCGTATATCCATTGACGAAGAATTCAATCTCCTCTTTTGTTAAAGTGTTGCCGTCACGCTTTTTAGCGATAATGTCTACCATTCTCATGTTTAAGTACTCCTTTTACTTGGATGTTTTAGTCCATTCCTTCTTATTTCTATACTTTTTAGTATGGGCATAAATATTTTCTGCCGCATAGTCTTCATTAGTATAAACCGTAATATCAAAATATGTCCCGTGTTCACTAAAAGTTTCATTTAAATACGTATCTTTTAAGTGATCAAATAAGTTTTTCATTGCTGTATGATCTAAGCTCGGATATTCACGAAGTATCTTTTTTTGAAGTGCACCGTTGTGATCCATCACTTCTTGTACAACAATCACAAATGATTCATTATCCTTTAGTACATCATCAAAGATATTAGTCTGACCATGCTCTGCCATGATTCCGCCCTCCTTTGTATACAAGCATATGGATATCATGTTCTTAATATCTTTATTATACTTAAAAATAAGTTCATTTCATAATGAGAACTAAAAAATAGGAGGGAAAATTATGCAGGACTTGAATGGTAAAAATGCATTGATTACAGGTGGTTCAAAAGGAATAGGCTTAAAAACTGCTGAAGCGCTTGCCAGAGAAGGCGTCAACATCGCAATTACAGCACGTAATGAAGAAACTCTAAAGGAAGCCCTTGCTATTTTAAATGAATATAAAGTGTCAACAATCGCAATCCGTGGTGATGTATCTGTAAAAGAAGAAGTAGATGAAATCGTATCGTCAGTAGTTGAAGAATTCGGTACTATCGATATCCTTATCAATAATGCAGGTATCATGGGAGGCGGTAGTTTCTTTGACGACAACGAAGAAATGTTCAGACAGATGCTAGACGTCAACGTGTTCGGTATGTACTACACGATGAAAGCTGTCCTACCACACATGCAAAAAGAACAACGCGGGGATGTTATCAATATCGCTTCAGTGTCCGGTCTAAGAGCATCAGAATCCAGTGCCCTTTACTCCGCTTCAAAACACGCAGTTATCGGTTTGACTGAAGGCGTTATGCGAGAAGTGAGAAAAGACAATATACGCATGTCTTACCTCACACCATCCGCTGTATTAACAAGAGAGCCTAACTTAGACCCAGAAACAATGACACATCCAGAAGACATTGCTGATATCATTGTGAACCAACTGAAAATTAACCCAAGAACCTTTGTTAAAAATAGTGAGATGTGGGCAACAAATCCACAGCCACTTGAATAGAGTTGAATTGTAAGAGCTGATCTTTATCAGCTCTTTTTTTGTGGTGTTGTTGTATATTGTGGCTGTTTCGCGAAGTCGTTTATTTTTCGAAGCTCAATCACACTTAAAAATGCTCAATTATATATTCAATTAACATAACAATCGGATTACCAAAAATGGCAGCCAGTATTATCCCTATCACTAAACCCCAAATAAATAGTTTACGCTTCTCCCTTTTAGTTTCTTTACTTTCATTATCCTTGGCCATTGAAAATCCCCCTCTCATAAATTCCAACATAAAATTAAACCATTTAATATTACTTATCCTTTCGTAAACTCCCTGAAACAAACTTCCCTCAGCCTAATTCTCTTCTTTTCGGTTTGACTAATTTAAATAATTAGGGTAACCTAATAATTAAAATTACATAACCCAACCAAAGGAGAGTTTATACAAATGAAAAAATTAATAACGATGATAATGGCTTTAACTTTAACGATTATCTTAGCCGCTTGTAGTACTGAAGCAAGTTCTGAAACTGACAACGATAAACAAAACCTTGTCGTCACGACGACCTTTATCAATGATATGGTCTCTGTTTTAGATGAAGGTATAGACGGCTACAATGTTGAAATGATTATTCCTGCTGGAGAGGACCCACACGTGTATGAACCTAAGGCAAGTGATCTTAGGGTGTTAGGTGATGCGGATACCGTGCTTTACCACGGTTTAAATTTTGAAGGTCGAATGGCAGATGTGCTTGAGGAAGGTGTATCGATTACTGATGATTTCAATACGGATCATTTAACGACAATGGAAGATGATGAGGGAGGCTCTGAAACTGACCCTCACTTCTGGTTTGATATCGAACTTTACAAACAAGCTGTTACAAAAGTGAAGGATACTTTAATCGAGAACAATCCTGAAGCAGAGGATGCTTATGAACAAAATTACGATAACTATATTAAAGAGCTTGATGAACTTAAAACTTACGTATCAGATAGAGTTGAAGAAATTCCTAAGGAATCCCGTATTCTTGTGACGCCTCACGATGCTTTCCAATACCTAGAGAAAACTCAAGATATAGATGTTCACGCACCTCAAGGTTTCTCTACTGACAGTGAAGTTTCAAATAACCAAATTGAAGAAACTGCAAATTTAATAGCTGACAACAATATTAAAGCAATCTTTGTAGAAACAACGACAAATCCAGACAGAATGACACGCCTTCAGGAAATTGTCGAATCTAAAGGTGGTTCAGTAGAAGTGGTTAACAGCGATGATGAGAAATTACTATCTGACTCTTTAGCCGTAGAAGGTGAGGCTGGTGATACCTTTATCGGTATGTACCGTCATAATATTGATACGATCGTCGACAATCTTAAATAAAGGAGGATAACTATGTCACATTCAATAATTAACGTAAATGATTTAACTGTAGCCTATAACAATAAGTCTGCAGTTCGTCATTTAAATATAGATGTTAAAGCAGGGAGTTTAACTGCGGTTGTCGGTCCAAATGGTGCGGGTAAATCAACTTTAATGAAGGCAATCATGAAGTTAATCAAACCCACATCCGGGCAGACATCAGTCATGGATGACACTAGTAAAAAAGCACTTAAAAATATTGCCTATGTACCTCAAAAAGGCGACGTCAACTGGGATTTCCCTGCTACTGTCTTAGACGTCGTCATAATGGGACGCTATGTTCATAAAGGTTGGTTTAAAAGACCAAATAATGAGGATACAAGAATCGCTCTAGAAGCACTGAAAACAATGAAGATGACAGAATATAAAGACCGTCAAATCTCTGAGTTATCAGGCGGTCAACGTCAGCGCGTCTTTTTAGCGCGTGCTATTGCACATGATGCGAGTATTTACCTTATGGATGAGCCGCTTCAAGGCATCGACATTACAACCGAAAAGTTAATTATCGACACCATGAAAAATTTACAAAAACAAGGTAAGACTTTTCTAGTTGTCCATCATAATTTAAATACTGTCCCTGAATATTTTGATCATGTCATCATCTTAAACAAAACAGTCATTGCAAGCGGTCCGGTAAAAGAAGTCTGGTCAGAAGATAATATTAATGCCGCTTATTATGAAATGATGTGATAAGTAATGGATATTTTAACGTCTTATTCATTTATAATTGTCGCTTTCGGCACGGTCATTTTAGCAATCGCTTCAGGCGTAGTGGGTACTGTCAGCGTCTTAAAGGGACAAAGTTTAATTGGTGATGCAATCGGTCATGCAACTTTTCCAGGCATTGTTATTGCCTTTATGATTTTTGGCATGATGGAAACGTCAGTCCTCGTGATTGGTGCAGTCATATTTGGAGTGCTTGCCTTTTGGTTTATAAACAAAATCACCTCAGAGTCAAAGATTTCCTTAGACAGTGCCCTTGCCTTAATCTTATCTAGCTTTTTCGGTTTGGGTATGGTCTTAAAAAGCTATGTACAAGGCAATTCCAATTTTTCAGGTACCCAAGGTATAGATGACTTTATATTTGGTCAGGCTGCCTACATGTTGAGATCTGATGTCTATATCATCATTGCAGCTGCCCTAATTAGTCTGCTGATATTTACTATTTTCTATCATCAATTAAGAATCTACATTTTTGATGAAACATACAGCCGTACAATCGGTATTAATAAAAACTTGATGAACACACTGGTCTTACTCATGACAATTGTCTTAATTTCAGTTGGACTGAAGGCAGTTGGTGCCATTCTAATCGTAAATATTTTAATCGTACCTGCTGTTATAGGCAGTTTATGGTCGAACCGTTTCCTTAATGTGCTCGTTATTGCCGGTATTTCAGGTGGCGTTTCAGCCTTTATAGGCACCTTTGTTTCAACCGCATTCACAGGTATACCAACTGGTCCAGCGATTATTCTTTCACTCATTATTCTATTAATACTGTCCCTAGTCGCTGCCCCAAAAGGTCTCGGTGCTAAAATTATTCAAAATAAAAAGCGAGGTGCCAACATATGATAGAAGTTTTTGCAGTCCTACTCATCACGGCACTTGCAACGAGTTTACTTGGTGTATTTTTAGTCTTAAAAGGACAGGCGATGACAACCGATGCCATCAGTCATACGATTTTGCTTGGTATCGTACTCGCTTTTTTCATCACCAATGATTTACGTTCACCCCTACTCATCATCGGGGCAACAGTCATCGGCTTATTAACCGTCTATCTAATCGAGCTAATATCTAACTCTAAGTTAGTCAAAGCCGATGCTTCAATCGGCATTGTCTTTACAGGTTTATTTGCAATTGCAGTCATTTTAGTGTCGAGATATGCAGATGACGTGCACTTAGATATCGATGTCGTCCTCATGGGACAAGTCTTATTCGCCCCCTTAAACCGCATCGATATTTTTGGCATAAGCCTACCCTATGCACTTGTTCAGCTAACGATAATATTACTGATCAACATCATCTTCGTTCTCTTGTGTTACAAGGAATTAAAAGTCACAAGTTTTGATCCAATATTCGCTGCTGTTTCCGGTTTTTCTGCAACACTGATCTACTATATCCTGATGTCACTAGTTTCTGTTACAGCAGTAACAGCTTTTGATGCTGTTGGTTCAATACTCGTCATTAGTTTCTTTACTGCCCCGGCCATGACTGCTTATTTAGTTTCTAAAAGATTATCTAGAATGATTTGGCTCACACTAATTATTGCAGCATTCAACAGTATAATCGGCGGCATATTTGGTTATTTCACAGACACCTCTATATCAGGTAGTGTCGCAACAGTTTCATTCATCACATTTATACTAGTGTTTATGACTCAAAAATTCACTTTAAGCCATAGAAAACCAGTAAATTAAATTTGCCTGTTTTATAAAGTTTCTTCATAATTAGACATGAAACTTGTGAATGGAGGGTAACGATGAGCCCCACTAAAGAAGATTATTTAAAAGTGTTATTTGAACTCGGTGCTTGGAAGATTCAAGTGCCCAACAAAGAGATTGCAGAGCGGTTAGGTATATCACCACCGACTGTCACTGAAATGATGAACAGTCTCGTCAAAGCCGGCTGGGTCACATATATTCCATATAAGGGCAGCATGTTAACTGATGAAGGTGCAGAATATGCAAAGAAGCTCATTCGTAAGCACCGTCTTTGGGAAGTGTTTCTCGTGAAAAACCTTAATTTTGAAAAGGACGAAGTTCATGATGAAGCAGAGCTACTGGAACATTCAACGAGTGATCTTTTAGCAGACCGCTTAGAAGCGTACTTAGATTATCCAAGTCATTGTCCCCATGGCGGTGCAATCCCCTTAGATTTAATGGAGAAACAAGAAAAAGTGTCGATTCGTCTGTCTGATGTTGAACTGAATCAACCAGTCAACATCGCACGTATGCTTAATGAGGAAAAACTCGTTCATTACTTCCAACGTGCCAATCTAAATGTAGGTGATCAGATTAAAATTTATGAGGTGGATAAAACTCTTGATCTTCTATTCATTCACAACATAAGTCGTGATGAAAACGTTGAACTCAGTCAAACCATTGCACAATATCTCTTTGTTGTTATTGAGGAACAATAAAAATGACCGGTGCGTTAGAATTCTAACGCACCGGTCTTCTATATCATTTCATTAGAGCATGTACCCTAATAATTATTATTCACCTAAATAAGATTTAAGCATCCAGTTGTTTTTCTCAACATCTTGAGCAATTGCGATGAACATATCTGCTGTACGATCGTCACCAGCATCTTCTGCTGTTTTAACTGATTGATTTAATTCTGCAGATAACACTTCGAAGTCTTCAGTTAACTGTTTAACCATTTGTTTAGCATCAAGACCATATTCGCCTTCTTCAATGCTAGACTCTTCTAGTGATTCTGTAAGTTTAGCAATTGGCTCTCCACCTAGAGTAAGGATACGCTCTGCTAAATCGTCTACATATACTGCTGTTGCATCGTATAACTCTTCAAATTTAGCGTGTAGTGAGAAGAAGTTAGGTCCTTTAACATACCAATGGTAGTTGTGTAATTTAGTCCATAATACTGTGTTGTTCGCTAATTGCTTGTTTAATACTTCGATTACTGCTGTTTTTTCTGTAACTTGTGCCATTATAAAATCACCTTTCCCTTATATAATAGTATGAGTTTGCGCAACTACTTATTTAGAATCATTATTATTTATATATTTATTATAGCAAGGATAGAATACTTAATCAAGTCCTATTTAGAATTATTATAAATAAGACTTTATCTATCTCGCTAACAATAATCTCTACCCCTACTAAATTATTGTAAACATAAAAAAATGACTGATTTATATTAAACCAGCCATCTTCAAACCTTCTACTAACCCGTTGTCGTCCACATGACAGGTTTGATATCGACTCACTCTTTTTGCCTCATCAACAGCATTCCCCATAGCAACACTATTTTTAACTAAGGTAAGCATTTCTACATCATTCGGTCCATCTCCAAATGCATATACCTGTTCTATGTCGACACCCATTTTCTCTATCAACATTTCTATCCCTTTAGCTTTAGAACCACCTTTAGGTATGACATCAGTAGCAAAGTCATGCCATCTTAAGAAGTAAACATCGTCATATTTGTTTTCATACGCTTCTTCTTCGCCATCTGTACAAAACAACAGCGCTTGATGAATATCATTATTATGGTAATACGCTTGATCTTCAGTGACTTCGAAGTTTAACTTTAATGATCCGATGCCACTTTGAACATGTTTATGTTCTCTCGTACTCACTCGAAGATCGTTCTCATCACAATATGCGATTGGATGATCATTTTTATAAGCTTGTTTAGTCAGTGCATCAAGTGTTTCATCCGAAATCGGATTTTCATAGATGACCTGACCCTCGTAGACAATATATTGACCGTTGTAACTAATGTATGTTTCAATACCTAACATTTCTCTTAACTCTTTAAACATAAACGGACCACGACCTGTCGCAATTGCAACAATATGTCCTTGTTCCCTGAGTTGTATTACAGCATTTTTAGCATCTTCAGGCACTTCTTTAGAAGTGTTATATAATGTTCCATCTATATCAAAGAATATCAATTTCTTATCTGTCATATGGCACCTCTTTTGATTTAAATAATATAAATACTCGATAAAATAATCACTGCAGCAATCAGTATAATCCAAATTACAATCATAACCAGATTCGCTTTATCGTAAAAAGCTGTATACAAGAGAAAATCCGTCATGATATTTAATAGTAATTGTAAGATGATTACTAAAACTAAAGCACTCAGACCTAAAGTAATATTTCCCGAGAAATACAAGATGATTGAAGTGATGTAAACCAGTGTCATTACAATGAAGAATATTCTTTCCTTCATCACTAGATTTAATCGCATTATCTTTGCAATCGTTTCTTCTTCATCATTAAAGTAACGTCGTTCATCGAATGAAAAATGGATTCTATCTTGGTCAAAAAATGAGGTTGCCGCAAATTTAATTAATAGTCCTGCAACTAAAACAAATAAAAGTATATGCATAATTTCTCCTACTGACTTACAGCTTGTTTAGCGAGTTGGTCTGCAAGTTCGTTAAATTCCACGCCTGTATGTGCTGCCACCTTATAGAAATGAATATTAATCTTCTTATTATATTCATGCATCGTTTTAACATAATTTTGAGTGACAGAATTCTTCGCTCTCCACTCTTCAGTATACCATTTTTCTAATCCTGCATAATCGTAGTGCACGTATATATCACTATAGTCATGATGAATCGCCCACTCCACTGCATAGAGAATACCTGCTATTTCTGCCGTTACGTTCCAAAGATTGACTTCAGGGTCGACCTCAGTCGGTTCACTCGCTTGGTGAATAACATGATCGTCCACTATAAACACCGCACCAAAGCCTGCCTTTTCACTTCTTTTGTCATAACTACCATCCACATAGGTCACAAGGGCACCTTTAGGAATATCTACTGTTTCATCTTTTAAATTATCGATAAAATTCTCAGCTTCTTGTCTTGTTTTAAATGATTTGAATTCTGCACCACTATAACCTTTGACTGCATTTTGACAGTCCGGCCAATTAGTGAATATGCCTGTTTGATGTCCTTTACGCACTGCATAATATTTCGCCATAACGATACTCCTTTAAATAAATAAAACCACTCATGATTGTACCATGAGTGGCAGTTTCCTTATAATAATTCGTCAGCAAGTGAGATGACGTAACGTAATTTTTCCCACTGTTCTTCCTCAGTTAAAACATTTCCGTGGTGTGTCGAAGAGAATCCACATTGTGGACTTAAACGAATCTGTTCTTTAGGTACATAATTGGTCGCTTCTTCAATACGCGCTTTGATCACTTCTTTATCTTCTAATTCACCACTTTTTGAAGTCAGTAAACCGAGCACAACAGCTGGGCCACCATCAGGAATTTCTTTTAGTGGTTCAAAATCGCCTGAACGATCATCATCATACTCTAAAAAGAAACCATCAACATTTTCCTTAGCAAATAAGACAGGCGCAATCTTGGCATATGATCCTTCAAATGCCCAAGTAGAACGGTAGTTTCCTCGGCATAGGTGGGTAGTAATTACCATATCTTCTGGTTTCACTTCTAGGGCGCCGTTCACAACTCTTAGAGCTAGATCTATAAGTTGTTCGCGGTTATAACCACTTTCCTGATACGGTTCTTCTTCTGTATTGAGTCTTGCAATATAAACATCATCTAACTGTAAGTAGCGACAACCGACATCATAGAATGCCAAGATGGCATCCTGGTAAGCTGCAATAATGTCATCTGCATATTCTTCAATGTCCGGATAGATTTCTTTATTACGTACACCATAGTTGAAAAATTGGTTAGGTGAAGGAATGGTTTGTTTTGGAACAGCTCTGTCTCCAACGATTTCCTTAAACAAGATAAACTCTTTCACGTGTGGATGGTTTTTATCGAAAGAAATCTTACCGATGTTGCGGATATTATAGGCTTCTGTCTTCATGCCATTGAATGAGTATCCTTCTTCAGGGATATAGCCTTCAAAGCCACCAACATGTTCCATAAAGTCAGTGTGCCAAAAACGGCGGCGGAACTCGCCATCCGTAACAGCCTTGAGGCCGACTTCAATTTGCTTATCCACCACTTTCTCAATTTCTTCTGTTTCTATTTTAAATAATTCGTCTTTACTGATATTACCTGCTTCAAAGTCTTTTCTTGCTTGATGTATTCTGGCAGGACGTAATAAACTTCCTACGTGATCTGCTTTAAATGGTGCTGACATGTAATAACCTCTTTCAATATTGTTTTTAAATAAATAAAATCCCCTTCTATCTTGTTTAAGATTTAAAAGAGGAGTGCTTTACATGTCCATCTTCTCATCTTTAAGTCACAAGAACTTTAAGGAATTAGCACAGTTCCCCTAAGGGTCCGCTGCTGAGGTATCGACGGGCCTGTTCCCTCCACCTCTCTGGATAAGAATTTTATTTACTTAATTGAACATTATATTAGCACTAGCCATAATATTCTGTCAAAAAACTTATGAATCACTAAGTGAAAACACTTTCTTCATATATATTATAGACTTTGTTTTTAATGTGTAATAGTATATCTCTTATGCTTTTAATAAGGAGGTTAATATGAAGGATCAAGCTTCAAGACAACTTGTCATTACAATTTTTATGATCGGTGCCTTTGCAGTCGGCATGACTGAGTATGTCGTAACCGGTCTATTAACTCAATTTGCAGCAGATTTAAACGTTGAAGTTTCTACAACCGGTTTACTCTTAAGTGTCTACGCACTCAGTGTTGCTGTATTTGGTCCGGTGATTCGATTATTAACGTTGAGATTTTCTCCGAAATTACTCTTAATAATTTTAATTTCTATATTTATAGTTTCTAATATTGTTGCCGCGACCGCACCAAATTTTGAAGTATTGCTATTATCGCGCTTATTATCAGCTTCTATGCATGCACCCTTTTTCGGTGTCATGATGAGTTTAGCGATGGCAATTTCTCCACCAAATAAGAAAACCGCTGCAGTTGCCCTAGTAAATGGTGGGCTCGTCATCGCAGTGATGCTCGGTGTACCATTTGGTTCATACATTGGTGCCTTGTTAGACTGGAGAATCGTCTTTTGGATTATCGTTACCCTCGGCATAATCAACTTACTTGGACTCATACTATTCACCCCAAACTATAAGACAGGTGAAGCACCGAAAGTCTCTAGTGAATTGTCAGCATTAAAAGATAAGAATGTCATCATGTTAATGATTACGATTATTTTTGGATACTCAGGTGTATTTACTGCCTATACGTTTTTAGAGCCCATGTTAAGAGACATTGCTGGTATGGGAGACTATGGTGTCACTTTTAGTATGCTAATGTTTGGTACTTTTGCAGTTATTGGTAACTTCTCATCCGGTCGAATTCAACCCGGAAAACTAACTGGAGCAGTGACTTTGGTTATTCTGTTCTTAGCCATCGTCTTATTCGGTTTAACCTTTATGTTAGAAGTGCCTTATCTTGCCTACCTTGCTGCTGGATTATTCGGCTTAGGCACATTCGGAATTTCACCAATGTTGAACTCTAAGATTATTTTTGCAGCAGTTACCGCACCCGCTTTAGCCGGTACTTTGGCTGCTTCAGTTTTCAATCTTTCAAACTCAATCGGTGCATCACTCGGTTCACTCTTATTGACTAACGGATTCTCGTACCGTGAGATTACCTTCATCGCCGGTGGTATGTTAGTATTTGGCGCTTTATGTATGGTCGCCACTCACTTCATAGAAGATAAAAGCCGTTTTGAAAATTAATGTTTTTAATATCTTTATTGCTAGCGGCTCTCTGTGATCGCTACAGCGGGCCACCCACTATTATCAACATCACAAAAAAGCGTTGAACTCTATAAGGTTCAACGCTTTTCTTATTTATTTAACATCACTTTTGCAATCCTTTTATAACTCTTGACCTTATCGGAAAAGTCATGAGTAATCGTCACTATCATTAACTCATCGACACCGTAAGTTCTTTGATATGACATCAACTCATCCCGTACAAAATCAGCATCTCCTATGATGACATTGTCACGGATTTTATTGAACTCAGCTACTTCTTCCTCTGTCAATTCAATTGCTGAAACTTCATCAAATGAAGGTATACCAGAAAATTCTCGTCCAGTAGATTTTAAGGCTTGATTGACTAAATAAGGTCTCGCCATTCTTTCTGCTTCCTCAAATGTTTGACCACAAAAAGTGTTGACCGTAACTATGATTTCTCCATTATTGCTACCTGCTTTATAGGTCGATAGCACTTCGCCTGTCGATTGGCTACTCATAAATTCCCCATAACAGTAATTCAACTGATTGTCTCTGGCAAAAATCGCACTTTTTTCACTGGTACCGAGCATCCACATTTTGACTTGATGCTGGCTATCTGGCATAACCTTCAAGTTCTCTCTTGTTCATTAACAATGCTTTTAATTCACTGACTAAGTCTGGCATCTTAAAGACATGTCCAAGATAATTATCACTTAGTGCTTCAGAGGCAACGTTATCTCCGCCCGGGGCACGACCGATGCCGACATCAATCCGATCACCGTGAAGTGCGAGCAGTGTATTAAAAGTCTCTGCCACTTTTAATGGTTTATAATAAGGCAGCAGTGTTGCACCGCTGCCTAGTCTAATATCTTTAGTTATCATCCCAATTGCACCGAGCGTTACTTCTGGTGCACTTGAGGATAAGCCTTTCATTGCATGGTGTTCTGCTAACCAAAAACGAGTATACCCTAATTGATCAGCAACACTTGCAAGTTTCACACTATTACCCAGTGCTTCTTCTGCTGTCATGTGTGTTGAAATTGGTGCCTGGTCTAATATACTTATACGCATATTAATCTATGACTTTCAAAGTAATATTATACTCTCCAACATTGTCTTCTTCATACAAGTTGTCTAGAGATGTTGAGAAGTTAACAATCTTCGCTTCGAATTCTTCATTATCATTCCCTGGAATTCTTACACGAAATTGCTCTTGATACAAGTGTTCTGATAAGTGGTGATAATCTTCACTCGCCACATCGAAAACGATGTTCACAGTACCCTCTTCTTTATCTCTAACGAGTTCTTTTACATCTAAAGTTAAGTCATCGAGCATGATTATCTCGTACGCCATTCTATTCCATCCTTTCAATACATTAAAAAGAATAATAACATTACAACTATTCTTTTACTATTAAAATGCATACCCTTTTCTTATAAATTTAACCTTCTTTAGTCTTATCTTCAACAGGATAATTATACTGTTTTAAACGAGAAATAAACTGCTCATGATTTAGATGAACATGATTCAATTCTCTAAGTACTTCATCTCCATTTAAAAATTTAATTACAGTGATAACATCGTTCTCTATAGTGATATTTGTAATATCCTCTTTCATCAGCACATTTTCACCACGTCTAAATTTAATAATTATCCCACTTTCTGAGATATGAAGTTGATAATACTTATCTCCTTTGTCCGCCTTGAAGATAAAACCCATCACCAGGGCAACCAATACAATAATCGCTATGATGTAAGCACGATTAAAGGCACTTTCTTCAATGTTATTAAAAGTTCTGTATGACAAATCAAAGATAATGAACAATAAATATGCACCGAGGACAATCAAGCCAAACAAGGTAAAATTAAAGCCCTTCGGATCATAATTTTTAGGCACATCTTTTCTACTTAAATAAATCACACCGTCATCTTTCATCCTGTCACCTCATTAGAATTCTTTATTTAATATACCCGAATTCAAAGAAGTTAACAGTTACTTAGTCAGTCACTTTATCTAAAACTTGCAAGTTTTTCTCCATCAGTGAAATATAGTCTTCATCATTACTTATATTTTCTTCAGTTAATACTTCCATATTGTGAATATATTCTGCCTCTGCCCCGATTTCGTCCTGAACAACTTTAGATATTTTGCCTGGACTATTTTGCTCAAATAGTACATGACTTAGATTGTTTTCCTGAGCCACCTTACTCAATTCTTTTAGTTGTTGTTGTGAAGGCTCATCACTCATTGAATAACCAGAAACCGCTAATTGTTCCACCCCATAACGCTCCCAATAACCAAATGCAGCATGGGGCACAATAATTTTAGCGTTATCTTTATCTTTTAAAGTCGCCTTATATTTCTCATCCAGTTGCTCGAGTTCTGACGATAAGGCTTGAAAGTTCTCTTCATAGATATTTTTATGATCAGGATTTAAGTTAATCATCTCATCTTTAATAATTTCTCCAACTTCAATCATTTTCAATGGATCAATCCATATGTGTGGGTCAAAGTTATCATGGTTGTCAATAATGATATCGACATAGTCAGTAAACATTAATTCACCGTTGTTATATCCTTGTGCGCGTACAGAAAAGCTATTTTCACCCGTCTCATAAGTTAATGATTGACCCTGACTGACTTCTTTAAAATCACCGTCATCATTGACTGACCATTTCACTTCATCAACATCGGATGTATTCGTCGTCAATTCAACTTGATCACCTGTATGATAGTGGTCAGCTTGACCTTCAATTACATCTTCATCACCCTTATCATCATAACCCTGATACGCTTCATGTTGACCTTCGAAGAGATTGTGATACGCTCTAATTTTAAGCAGGTTTACGTCTTGATTTTCTAAAGCTTCTGCAATATTTGAAGAAAATGCCTCCATACCTTCACCGACATAAACTAGGGCATCACCATCTGCATAGTCTGTCATTTCTTTAATTGTGGGTTCGTACGAGTGACCATCAGCACCCGCTGGAATGATAGAAGTTGTCTCCACTGTATCACGGCCAATTTCAGACACTAAATACTCTAAAGGATACACCGTCGTATATACTTTTAACTTTTCCGACTGACTATCCTCTTCTCCTTGGCTGCAGGCACTTAAAATAAAAACCGTCAGTATAAATACAAATATTTTCTTCATGTTAAGTCCTCTCTAGTGTTGTAACATATCATTTTTTATGTCGTCGATTGTCTGATTCTTTGGATAATACGTTGGCCAATGATCGACTTCACTTAAGAGTTCTTCTCTGTCATCTCCCCAGTATAAGTGGTAGTGACCTGACTTCTCTGGAGCGATAATGTGGTCAGAAAACTGAACATATTTAGGTGCTGAGTTATCACCGTCTATTTTTTTAAAGATAAATCTGACACCTCTGTTACCTGCTTCATACTCTAAAATTTCATAGCCATCATATTCATACTGACCTGTAATAGTTTGTTCTTCACTTTTAAAAGTAATCTCACCATCTTCTTTGATCATAATGTCATTTACATCGGTTTCATAACCTGTCTGGTAATAATCTTTATATTCCACTTCTGTCATATCACCGTCTTTTGCTTTATGTTCAAACACTTCATCAAGTTCTCCAGATGTTAAATATGGGTAAACTGATTGCCATTCCCCCGCCCAATCTGACAGTTCACGGTCAGCAATATCTTCATCTTCAAAATATCCTTTATAAACATCGTTATTATGGTCATCAATATGTATTTGAACTGGTTCACTTTCAACAAGTACTTCGTGATTTTCATTATAGAAAGTGGCCTTCACTTCTAAGCCATCAACTGCCTCTATACTGATTGAGTTCTCAAACTCATCTTCAATTAAAGTCCAATCTTCACCATCAGATTTTTGATACCAGTGCCAATGACCGTTTTCTTCTTCATTCATTGATACGGACAATTCAGCCTGGTCTCCACTATGATAGTGATCGTTCAATCCTTCGATTGTCGTTGTTTGAACAACTTCACTATGTTCATGGTTGTGTTCATGTTCATGACCGCCCGATTCTACTTGTGTCTCACTTTCTGCATTTTGGCAAGCTGTCAGTAATACTAAAACTAATGACGTACCTAAAAACCATACATTCTTTTTCATAATCCTTCTCCTTTAAATCGTAATTATTACTATTCGTAATTGTTACGATTTGTATCATAGCATGAAATTTTAAAGGATGTAAACATAAATTTTAAATTTAAGCATTAAAAAAAGCGGATTGTCTGTTGCAATCCACTTCAAAATATCGATTAAGTTATCTCCAAAATGTGTCTAAATCCTTCTTATCTTCAATATTAAAGTCGATAATCTCCTTTAATAAATCGTAATCCACCGCTTGATCATACTTTATTTTAAAGGTCATCTTTTCATGACTATAACCTGCTGTCTTGATTTTATCGCTAAATGCTTCTATGCCTTTGGGTTCTGGATTAATAGAAAAGTGATGTTTTGCCGGCTTGACTCCTATGATGAAACTACCATCTTTTACATATAGCGGTGTACTCCACTTTACTTGGCCTTCAAAGTCAGGATAATGATCTTCAATCCAATCGTACACTTTAGTAATCGCTACTTTTTGCTCATCGTTCAACTTATCTAAACTCTTTTTGAATATTTCCTTTACCATTTACATCCACCTCTTATATTTAAAGAATGCGAGCATACCAATACTAATCAACAACATAATACCTAAAGTAATAAAATAACCAAACTGTAGGTTCAATTCTGGCATAAATTTAAAGTTCATGCCGTATATCCCAGTAATCAGAGTCAGTGGTAAAAAGATCGCTGAAATAATTGTAAGTACATTAATCACCCGGTTCATCTGGTAAGAATTATATGAGATATAGTTTTCTTTTATCTCGTCAATCATCTCTTCTGAGAAGGTAATAATTAGTTTCTGACGATCTATTTTCGCCTTTATTTTCTTTAGTATACGCGCACTATTCTCACTGTTAAATATTTCATCTTCCTCTGAAAACTTATCGACTAATTCCGACATCGGAACAATCACACGTTTAACACGAAAAGTCTTTCGTTTTAAATCAAAAATTGCAGTATTAATTTTAGGATCTCGCTTATTGTCACCATGCCGTTCTTCAAACTCAATCACTTCATCTTCAATATCATGAAGTATTCCAAAGTATTGTTCCACCGCCTGTAAAAGGATGAACAGTGCGATATCAACTTCTAGATCTTCTGTCATATTTTTAACTATCTTCCCTATATCGATAAAATCTTCAAGTTGACCATTGTGAAATGTGATAACAATGTCTTTCATAACACAAATATTAATGGCATGGGCTTGAAGCGTTTCCTTATCTATATTGTGACAGATTAACAACTGGTAATCGTCTGCCCTGTAATAAGATGGCCGATATAATTTTGTGATTTCATCTTCTAAGGTAATGGCTGTAAAGTCAAAGTCTCTTAGAAGTTGGTCTTTATCTTCAAAGCTCGAATAATCGTACCAAACGAAAGATGCATCAGCGGGTACGTCTTCTTTTCGTGTGGCATGAACAATTTGATTATCATATGTAATATATTCAATGCTTAGTGTCACTTTGTCACCTCTTTATAATCCTTACCCCAATTTGCCCATATATAATAAAAAAGACAGCAGATTTAATCTGCTGTCTTTACTCATCACTCTTCTTCAAAGATTGTACCTTTTTTGAACGGTGAGTTTTTAAACATTGTCTTAGATATAATTGGATATGCTATAGCAGCAACAATAAATCCAATCAACCATGCAAGATCAACGAAGGAGAAGGCTGCTGCAGCACCAATAATTAATGCGAGTAGAGCTGCATAGTTAAATCCTGAGAAGTAACCGCCTTTTTTGTATAGCTCTTTAATATCGATATGTTGTTTTCTCATCACATAGAATTCAATAATTAGAATTGCAATCATTGGCCCTAAGAATGCTGAGTATACATGAACGAATGTATCTAAACCTTTAGCGTTATCATCTTGTACAAGTAACCAAGGGAATGAACCCATAGCAAGCAGTCCTGTAATCGTTACTGCAATCTTGTAATTTAACTTAGTAAATAACTGAATAACGTAAGTTGGTGTGACGATGTTCGCAACCATGTTTACAGCAATCGCACCAAAGACAATAAATACAGAAATGAATAATTGCATTGCTTCGTTATCGAATAGGGCTGGTAAACCTAGTGCAGGGTTGGCATATCCTGTCGCACTTGCAAGCATTGCACCGACAACAATAACTGAACCATAAGCAATGATGATCGGAACAAAGTAAAGTAAGCTACGTTTGCCATCTGAGTATCCAACTTTAAGTTCTCTTGAGTAGTCTGCAGCACTTAAGAATATTGCGGCATAGTTACCAAGGAATACCATGATATAGGCGAAGAACTCAACACCCCATGTACCTTGTGTGTTAATCCATGTGTCTGCAATCGCAGCACTGTGGTCTGTTACGAGTATGTAAAATACGACAATAACAATACCCATAAGTACGATTGAAGCTACTGATTCAACCATCTTAATACTATGGAAGCCTTTCATAGAAAGTAAGATTTGAATCACAAGTAAAATTATAAATGCGACAAATACATTATCAATCGCACCATTAGAGACAATTCTAAATACCTCGTTTAATGCAGTACCACCAATCCATGACTGAATTCCGTACCAAATTACAGCAGGAACAGCACGTAGTAGTGATGAAATTAAAGTCCCTTTTTCACCAAATGACACTTTCAGCTGTGAAACATACGAAATACCGTATTTATAACCAGCACGGTCATTTAATGCAAATAATACTGAGACAATTGCAATAGCAACTAGAGCCGCTGCTATAGTTTGGTAAATATTTAATACCGCCATACCCGCTACTACAACACTGGCACCTAGTGTCATGTTACCCATGTTGACACCATCACCGATCCAAAGTGACATATAACCTGCTGCACCTAGGGTACGATCTTCTGGTCCATTAGGCTTGAGTGAATCCGTCTGAGCTGCTGCATCTGGATTCTCAAGTCCTTGAACTTCTTTATTTTCTTCTGACATGTTTACACCTCTTCAAAACATATAATTTTCAGTAATAATATCCATAAGCAATTATATATTTCTATATTCCCCATGTCTTTATCTATGATGGATAAATTTAAATCGTTTTCTCTCAATATCATACCATTTTATTATAGTTATTCACTCTTATTAATTTCTAATATCTTCAGACCGACCTGAACGGATAGCATCTCATTCGCATCCTCATAGTCCATCTGAGTAATCTCTTTGATCTTATCTAAACGATATGTGACTGTTTTATAGTGTACGTAGAGGCGGTCTGCGGTACGAGAAATATTCTGTTGGCTTTGTAAATACATATCTAAGGTTTCAATGAGCTGGTCGCGTTTATTCTTATTGTAATCTAACAGGCGTCTCAAGCTGTGCGGAATATAGTCGCTGAGTGCATTGCTATCATGCTTGAACTGATACAATAATCTATATATACCCAATTCTTCAAAGCTTTGAACCCTATTGTAGTTATTTAACATGCGGCTGACCTCTTGTGCTTCTGTATGACTTCTCGGCAAGTCAAAAACAGTCTCTGCAATTGTGCCAATTCCCGCTAAGACTTTTGCATCTGAAACACTCGCCTCAAATTTTTCAACAACTAAGTTCAAAGTCCGTTTAATGTTGGCCATCTCTTTTTTTCTATCTTTTTGACCTGAGAATATCGGCCAAATTACAATAATTTGATTGAAACGCTCTCTTATAATTGCAGATTTCAAATAGTATTCAATATTATTAATTAACACATTATAGTAGCGTTGACGAACGGTTGAATTGTTTTTACTTTCCTTAATATTTAAGGTGAATACAACAACTGCTGATCGACTATTTAAGTTAAAGTTAATATTTTGAGCACGGTCAGCAATGTCATTTTCATTTTTAATTTCACCGGATAATAAGTCATCGATGATTTCATTTTTATATTTCTTTTCCACTTCTGAAATCGCAATTTTTTTAGCTAAGTTAAGTGATAAGGCCGTAGCCGCATTTTCTATAGCCACGAAGTCAAATTCTGAGAACCCGGAGTTTATGGCACTAATGACCAACATAATCCGACTTTGATTGACAGTTGTTATCGGAATCATGATTTGTTCACATTCTCTGTCCTGTAACTTCGGATAGAGAACAGATCGACGATATATGGGAAAAATGGTGTTTAAGGTGTGTTTATCTTTCTCAAAGGTCTGAGTTTCATAGAATAGCTCCACTTCACTATCTGTTGTGGCAAGTACTTTAAAAAGTTCGTTGTAGATCGTTACCGGATTACCGATCAGTGATTCAAGCGTCTTAATAATGACCTCATCATCCATATTTCTAATAGAAAGTTCTGTGAATCTATGATTGATTTCTCTGAAGTATTCTAGTCGTTCGATATCTTGACTGAACAATTTACGTGTGACTTTCTTAATAATTTCTATGAAGGGTACATGTTCAGGAATGCTCACGATACCTATATTATTTTGATGACATATGCGAGTGACAATCTCCGGCAACTCGTTTATTTCCTTAGGTATCTTTGTGATAAGAACAGATATTTTTTTGTCAATTAAGGAGTTAATCCATTGTTCTAAAGCCTGATTATCAAAATCCTTTACAGGATAAAAACTCGTCAACAAGGCCTCTCCGCCTTTTAACCACTGTGACACATCCGGTGCATCCATTATGGTGATGCCTGTGATATATTTCGATAGGCTTTGCTTCGTTCCTATATAATTCGCTTCTTGAATTTCTTCTAATTGCAACAGTTCTCTCACTGTAAAATTCATAAGCACCTTCCTTTTTTCGCTTTTATCCAAGTTGGATAAGGATTTTTCTGTCCTTATTCTCTATCATACCAACATTTACACGTGTTTTACTAAGTGACTGCAAGAAATGGCATTCACAATTTCTTATCTATAATGGATATCTTATTTTGTACTGCTTAATGCTATGATGATATTAATATATAGAGGAGGTCATTTCATGACAAGAAAAGCATATAATACAAATACAGTCAGCAGCTCAGGTCCATACTCACATGTCACTGATGCAGGAGAATTCCTATTTTTCTCAGGCCAAACTGCCAAAAATCGTATTGATTTAAAAGAAGATTTAAAGGGGGATATTGCCCGCCAGACAGAAGTAGCTTTTAACAACCTGTTCGATGTAATGAAAGATCAGGGCGTAACTGAAGCAGATGTGGTTAAGGTTAACGTGTACCTTACTACAATGAAAAATTTTGAAGCGATGAATGAAGTGTATCAGACTAAGTTTTCAGAGCCCTTCCCATCTCGCACTTGTGTCGCAGTATATGAACTACCACTTGGTGCAGAAGTTGAAATTGAAATCATTGTAAAAAAGAATAAATAAGTAAGAAAGCAGCTGAATCAATTGATTCAGCTGCTTTACTTTTAAAATACATTTAAAGCAATGAATATTATAATCGGTACAGTGACTGCACTAAAAATTGTACTCATCATGACAATCTCTGCTGCGTACTCTGGATCATCACTATATTGCTGAGCAATAACGGAGCTATTGACAGATGATGGTAAGGCGGTCGAAATAAAGATTGCCTGTGCAACGACTCCATCAACATTAAATAGCATTAACAGCCCAAGTGACATAGCCGGAATAATCAGTAGCTTCACCGCTGTAGCGAGAAATGCACTGGGCCGTAACTTTTTAAATTTAATTCCCGCGATTTGTGTGCCAAGTATAAACAGAACGAGTCCAATCATTGAATCCTTCACATAAGATAAGGACGATATGATCGGTTCAGCAATCGCTACGTCGAAATAATTAAAACCAAGGCCAAATATTAATCCATAGAACATTGGCATCTTAAAGTAACCAAGTAAGGCCGCTAGTTTCCCTGTATCTTTTGAGCTTAAGGCAATGATGCCATAGGAATAACTGATAATGTTTTGAAACACCATGATAATGACTTGTACACTCATCGCAAAGGGATCACTTTTAAAAACTAGGTCGTTGACAGGCACACCGTAATTTCCAGCGTTATATAAAAGACTAGAGTTAGTAAAGAGCACCTTATGGTTACGATCTACACTAGCAAACGTCGCAATCAGTTGTGAAACAATAAATGATAGCCCTGCAAATATGAATAAGAATAACATGACGTAAAGTAACAGACTAAAATCAATATTGGATTGATATAGATTCATAAAAATAAAAACTGGCATTATGTAGTTAATCATCAATTTACCGAGCGTTACTCTGTCGAGCTGAAGTTTAAGTTGTATACCATAGCCGAGCAAAACTATAATCGCTATCGGTAGCATGACGTTATAAATAATAAAGATAAATTCGTTCATAGTATTCATCCTCAATCGACTTATTCTTGTTGCTTCGTATGTCTAGTATTGATCGAGAATCTCACCAAGCTGAGCTTTAAAGTTTTGTCTTTCTGCTTCTGTAAATGCTTTTGGCCCTTTTGTTCTCCCACCCGATTTTCTGACCATAGCACCCATATAACGACTTTCTAAAAGGTGATCCATGTTGTTTTTATCGTATTCGAAACCTGTGTGGTGCATCACTTTACAGCCCTTTGGGAGCAATAAGGATGCTAGACCATAGTCTTGGGTAATGATCAAATCCCCCTTTTTTGCAAGCTGAACAATTTTAAAATCTGCTGCGTCTCGACCAGCATCGACATAGATATGATTGACGTGACTTTGTAAATCCTTATTACTGAAATGCGATAAACTTGATACTAAAGTGACATCAATATTTCTATTGGCACTTTCAGAGATTACGATATCTTTGACTGGACATGCATCCGCATCGACAATAATTTTCAAAAACTCACCTCTTTTAGTACAGTATATCAGTTTTTATTCCTAAACACTTTTCTAGATTTTTTACTATGCCCTTGGATAATTTGTGATAAGAAAACTAGAGTTTTTTATCTATTATCACTAAAGACATTTTATGTAAATCTATATATTATAAATAATGATTATTATAAGAAAGAAGATGTTGGGAAATGATCAATCAACTTAAAAATTTAGATAACTGGTTAGGCGGTCTACAGTGGCTCATGTATATATTCATTAATACTGTCGTTGTTCCGATTACCATGGGGGCTGCCTTTAATCTATCTCAAGCGGAAATCGTCAGCACCATGCAATTCTCCTTTATTTTAGGCGGGATTGCCTGTTTACTACAAGCTTTAATCGGCCATAGACGCCCAATTATGGACGGTCCTTCTGGATTATGGTGGGGTGTCTTACTTGCCTTATCTACACTTGCAGCCGCACAAGGCATGCCAATCTCTGAAGTCGGTGGCAGTATAGCTGTTGGATTAGTCATCACTGGTGTATTAACCGTAATTATTGGCCTGACAGGTTTTGGTTATTACTTAGAAAAATTATTTAACCCAAGTGTGATGGGTGTGTTTATGCTTTTATTTGGTGTGTCACTTTGTATTAGCTTTTTTAAAGGGATGGTTGGTCTACCTTTTGGTGGTGGAGAAGGCCCGACAGAAATTCAAATAGGTCCAGCAATCCTATCTTTTGTTATCGTTGCACTTGTCTTAGTCTTAACGATTCGTGGATCTAACAAACTCTCACAGTATGCCATGTTAATTGGTATTATCATCGGTTGGCCATCCTATGTCCTCTTATTTGGTCAGGATGCCGAGCTCACTTCAGGCGCATCAAGTTCTTTAGAATTATTCCTCTTTCCTCTGGGTTCACCAGCTTGGAATATCGGAATTATATTAACAGTTATTATTACGGGGATGCTTAATCTATCAAAACAATATGGTTCAATCAAAGGGACAGATCCAATCTATCCAGACTCACCATCAACGAGTAAAGACTATAGGAACTCATTTACGATTACTGGAATCATGACAATTTTACCTGGCTTTTTAGGTCTAGTACCTTACTCACCTTTTGTTTCTTCAATCGGATTTATTCAACAGACTAAAATTTATGACCGTATGCCATTCATTTTTGGTGCCGCGATGTTCTTTGTTATGGGTGTCATTCCTCAAATCGGTTCATTCTTTACGATGATACCTCTAAGTGTTGGATGTGCTGTATTATTTGTATCTTATGTACAACTTTTTGGTTCAGCTTGGGATTGGTTCAAACTTGTTGAATTTAATAGTTTAAATATTTACCGTGCAGCAATACCAATGTTTTTAGGATTGGTTCTAATGGCAGTACCTGCCTCAGCATTTAGCAGCCTACCGGGCTATGTTCAACCCTTACTATCAAGCGGTTTGTTAATGGGAACCATCATCTCAATAGCAATGGAAAACTTATTGAACTGGGATAAGGTTGGTGCAACCGTCTCAAATAATATTGGTGTAAATACTGAAAAAGAAGAGCCTGTAAATAAGCTATAGCTATAAGTAAAAGCTTGGTCATCCGTTTGTAGATGGCCAAGCTTTTTATCTATTCAACTTCAATCATGTTTAAATCTAAAACGTATTCGTCATTGAAGCTGATGTTAATGTAATTCGCGTTATCTACAGAAGGGAGATACGCAGGCGCACTACTAATCTCCACTGTTTCAATAAAACGACTGCCCCTGTAATAGCTAATCATCGCTGGTGCTGTAATAACGTAGTCCCTACTAGAATTATATTCTAAGGCTTCCGTAACAGTATACTCTTCATCATCAACAAATTGTCCACGCTCATCGATTCTTTGACCTGGAAAAACATCATCTCCACTTAGGAAATCCTGACCAAACATAATCTGACCTTGGAGATTTTCAATATCAGGCTTCCCCTGGCCTAAATATTCATCAGGTGTTGTGCTTTCTTCAGCATCTGCCGATGCATTTTCGACCGCTTCATTTCTCAGCTCCACAACATCAGCTTCAGGTTCACCAAATGAAACAATCACTTGGTCCGCTTCAGGTACACTCTCTATAAGGTATGGCCCTTCATGCCCATAATTATTCGTCTTTATAAATGAATCTCCGTAAAAATAAGAAACATATGCTGCACTTGTTAAAGTATAGTCTTGACTGGCATCATAGGGAATAAAATCCGTCCGACTCATATGACTACGGGCATCATCCACACCACTATAATTAATCCAATACCCTTCTATTATGTCAATATCCTCTATTAAATCAGTGGCTGCTTGTTCCTCAGTCTCTTCCTCTGATTCTTCAACGTCAGACTCTTGGTCTTCTACGCTATTATTAACACCTGAAGATGATGTTGAATCAGTTTCTGTATCTTTTTCTGCTTCTTTAGATTCAGTGGTATTATTATCTGTTGCTTGTTCACTTTCGGTAGTTTCAGCTTGATCACTCTGATTACTACAAGCTGCTAAGGTAGTGATGCTAAACATAATAAGTAACAATACTTTCATAAGCGCCCCCCTAATATAAAATATACACCTGTTATGTATATACTTAACATTAACCTAACTATACCCTTATTTCGGGTAGTAAAATAGAGGATTTTAAATTTTCTCGAACTCGTCTGACTCTCATGTTACTGCAACCCACAAAAAATCCCTCTAGGACTGATAATTTCATCAATCCTAGAGGGAAAGCTATTATATTATGGATTATTTGACCATAAACCTGCGTGTTTTAAAACAACGCGATTATTTAGTTTCAACTGTAGAACGATAAGTTCTGCTAGGTCTTCTGCTTGCATGACCTTATCCGGATTGCCATCTGTTAAATTCAATTCTTTTGCCATATCAGTTGCAACTGTACTTGGTGTTAGTGTCACGACACGGATATTATCTTTTCTTACTTCCATCATTAATGATTCACTTAAGCCGATAACCGCAGCTTTAGATGCCGAGTAAGCACTTGTTACAGGGCCACCTTTTTGTCCGGCAGTTGATGAAATATTGATAATATCTCCACTCTGTCTTTCCACCATTTCAGGTAGGACTGCTCTTGTTGTGTAGTAGACACCTTTAACATTCACATCAACAATATTTGTCCATTCTTCTGGTGACAACTCCATAAATTTACCAAATTTAGATATACCAGCATTGTTGAGTAGAATATCGATTGGTCCAAGTTCGCTTCTAATCGCTTCTACTGCTGACGTAATTTCATTTAAGTCTGCAACATTTGCAGTTTGCACTGACACTTTAATATCATATTCCGCTAGTTCTGACTTAACATTCTCTAAGTTTTCAAGCGTACGACCAACAAGCCCAACATGGACACCTTCTTTTGCTAGGGCAATCGCTGTCGCACGACCGATGCCACGACCGCCTCCAGTAATTAAGGCAACTTTTCCTTTAATATCCTGCATGAATGTTCTCCTCCATTAATCAATTATCATCTATACTTTATCATTTTTATATATAAAATTTGAATGATTCGTTCTATCTCTGCATCACAAGAATTCAAGCAACTCTTTTAAATCATTCACTTCATAATTCAGTGGTACTTCATGACTTTTTTCTAGTTTGTATGGGTTATACCAACAACGTTCAATCCTTGCATTATAAGCTCCGTACATATCTGAAATCAGACTATCTCCAACCATTAAAACCTCATTCGGTGAGAGCTGTGCTCTTCTTAGACTTTCTTCAAAAAAGTTCACATTCGGCTTCTCATAGCCAATATCACTAGAGATATAAAGATCTGTAAAGTACTCGTATAAACCTGCAAGTTTCAATCGATTTTCCTGCATGCTTAGTTCACTATTTGAAGCTGCATATACCTTATAGCTTTTTGCCAATTCTTTAATAGCGAGGTCTGCATTCACCTCTAAAAAGTGTTGACGACCTAAGCCAGCCTGAAAATGATCTCTTATTAAATTTGGTTCTACACCTAAGTTTAATTTGTCAGTCAAGATGCTAAAACGCGTATTAATGACATCATTTACGGTTATTTTTTCTGCTTTTTGTTGTTTCCATAAATCATCATTAATTTCCAAATATACCTTATAGAGATCTTCAGTGAAATCTAAATTGAAGTGTTTAAATGTATCTTTAAAGGCGCCTTCACTCGATTTTGGGAAATTTAAAATCGTATCATCAATATCTAAAAATATCGCCTTATACTTGTTACGCTTCACCATCTATCAATGCTCCTTATTTTCTATACAATGTCATCAAAATTATAGCAGATATCTATTTATAACTTAACATAAGAGCAGTAATCTAGTATCTAGTATTTGCCTATAAAACATTCAAGGTATATAATTAAGTTGAAGATAGTTAGACGTCTAATTATTCAGCTACGAAAGTATATTGAGGAGGAAATATTGTGTCCGAAAAAAAGATATTTGACCTTCTCCACCAAATGGATACGTTCACTAATCAGATGATGATTCGATGGAATAAAATTTTTGATGAAGACCTAGGTGTTTCACATATACTCACCCTATCCTTCATACAACATAACGCACCATCTCGTCCGTCTGATGTTTCAAAAGCCTTGGGACTCACACCACCTACTGTGACCCATCTAGTGAATAAATTGGTTAAGAAAGAATTAGTCGAACGTGAAGCAAATGAAAATGATCGCCGCATCATATATTTAGTAATTACAACTAAGGGACAGGAAATTCTAGAAAAAGCGATTGAGAGCGGACAGGTTTTACGAAAAGAAATATTTTTAAAACTAACTGAAGATGAAAGACAACAGCTGCTCAACTTATATAAAAAATTAAACCAATAAATCAAATTATAAAGGAGCTAGGTAAAATGAGATTAGAAGGTAAAGTTGCGATTATTACAGGAAGTGCTTCCGGTATTGGTAGAGGTATGGCACTTGCTTTAGCAAAAGAAGGCGCCCATGTCGCGATTGTAGATATCAATGAAGAGATGGGTGAAAAAACGCTATCAGAAATTAATCAACATACAGAAGGTATGCTATTCATCTCAGATATTTCTAAAAGAGAAAATGTTGAATATGTTGTTTCTGAAGTTATTAAAAAGAGAGGCAAGTTAGATATTCTTATCAACAATGCACATGCTTCAAAACAGGCACCTTTTGTTGAAACGAATCAAGAAATGTTTGACCTATCATTTGGTACTGGATTTTATCCTACCTTTAACTTTATGCAAGTAGCATATCCAGAACTGAAAAAGTCTAAAGGTAAAGTCATTAATTTTGCATCTGGTGCAGGTCTTAATGGCCAACCGACACAAACTTCATATGCTGCTGCCAAAGAGGCAATTAGAGGTATTTCTAGAGTCGCTGCTAATGAATGGGGGCCTGAAGGCATTAATGTTAATATCATCTCTCCTATTGCACTTACTGGTGGAGTGGAACAATGGAAGAAAGATTCCCCAGAATTATATGATGCCATGATTAATAATATTCCATTAAGAAAACTTGGGGACCCTGAAGAAGATATTGGTAGAGTTGCTGTCTTCTTATCAAGTAGTGATGCTGATTATGTGACAGGTCAAACAATAATGGTAGATGGTGGATCAATCAAACTTAGATAGTTGTTATTTTAAGTTATAATATTCAAATTTTCAGGAGGTTATTTTATGAACAGATTAGAAGGTAAAGTTGCGATTGTTACAGGAGGCGCACAAGGTATGGGTGCCGCACATGTTAAACGTTTTGTCGAAGAAGGCGCTAAAGTAATTTTCACTGATATTAATGAAGAAGCCGGAAAAGAACTTGAAAAGGATCTTGGAGGGTCAGCAAAATTTGTAAAGCAAGACGTTACAAAAAAAGAAGACTGGGATAAGGTCGTTAAAGAAACTAAGGATTCATTTGGGCAAATTGATATTCTTGTGAACAATGCTGGAATCAGTGTCAATAAGCCTTTGATGGAAATGACAGAAGATGACTACCGTAGAATCGTTGATATTAACCAAGTCTCTGTGTTTTTAGGGACACAAGCTGTCGTTCCTTCAATGACAGAAGCTAATAAAGGATCCATCGTAAATGTCTCATCTATTAATGGTCTAGTCGGAGGCGCTGTCGGTTACACCGATACTAAATTTGCAGTAAGAGGATTTTCTAAAGCGGCTGCCTTACAACTCGCACCACTAGGAATTCGTGTAAACTCTGTGCACCCTGGTGTTATAGAAACACCAATGATTAAACAAGGCGATGCAGCAGAGCAAATCAAAGCATTTTCAAAATTTATTCCTATGAGAAGAGTGGCTCAACCCGAAGAGGTTACTGAACTTGTCCTCTTCCTCGCTTCAGATGATTCATCCTACTCAACAGGTTCAGAGTTTGTTGCTGATGGTGGCTTGACTGCCCAATAAGATATGTAGCACGTTGATATTATTATCAATGTGCTATTTTTTTATTCTAAGTAATATACAAGCAGATTATTTTCTCCTCTAATTGGCCTATGCTTATAATATGGAAGTGATTGATTTAAATATTTTAGGAGGTCTCTTACTATGGAGAAGAAATATGAAGGGTTATTTCAACCTTTAACGCTTCCAAATAAGGTTACACTGAAAAACCGTTTTGTACTCGCACCAATGACACACGTTTCATCACATGATGATGGTACAATCTCTGATGTAGAATTGGAATATATAGAAAAGCGTTCTAAGGATGTAGGCTTATCTATTTCAGCAGCAAGTCATGTAACACCGATTGGTCAAGCATTTACCGGGCAACCCTCTGTCGCATTTGACAGTGATATTGACGGTTTAAAAAAACTTGCACAGGCTATGAAGAAAAATGGTGCACAAGCACTCGTTCAAATTCACCACGGCGGTGCAAAATCCTTACCTTCATTAACACCAAACGGTGATGTTGTTGCACCAAGTGAAATTCAAATGCATGCCCAGCCTCCACATAACCCTAGCAAGGTAGATGAGGATTATCACGTGAGAGAGATAACTGTTGATGAAATAAATGAAACTATAAAAGCATTCGGTGACACGACACGCCGCGTCATTGAAGCAGGATTTGATGGAATTGAGATTCATGGTGCCAACCACTATCTGATTCATCAATTTGTTTCACCGTACTATAATCGTCGTACTGATGAATGGAAATATGATGACTTTAAATTTCCACTTGCTGTAATTGATGAAGTTGTTTCAGTTGCAAAAGAATACGCTAATGAAGATTTCATCATCGGCTACCGCTTCTCCCCTGAAGAAGCAGAATCACCAGGTATTTCTATGGAATTGACTAAAGAATTACTAGAGATTTTAGTACAAAAACCTTTAGACTATCTTCATGTTTCTCTAGGAGATATTCACTCCAAAACACGTGAAGGTAAATACAGTGGAGAAAGTCGTCTTCACCTTGTTCACGAGTGGATTGACGGCAAACTTCCATTGATTGGAATTGGTTCAATTTATACTGCAGAAGATGCCCTAAGTGGATTCGAAACAGGCGATACAGAACTCATCGCACTTGGTCGCGGTATCCTTCTAGACCATGACTTTGTTGGTAAAATTAAAGATGGACGCCCAGATGAAATTACTTCAGAATTTGATCCAGACAGAGCAGACTTACATGAACTACCAGAAAAACTCTGGCACCAGTTGAACGACGGACACTACGGTGTACCGAGAACTAAATAAATATAGTTTTTGAATGGCCTAGAAATGTGATTGCCACACATTTCTAGGTTTTTTCTTTTTGTAGTGATAAGTTGCTCTCTTTTCCCTCACTTATCACCATCTTCCCTTATTTCGGTGATAAGTCACCCTCTTTTACCTCACTTATCACCACCGCAGACAATTTAACTTAACTGTCTATAGAAATGGGTAAGTAAATAGGACCACTTAATCTTATTAATCAACCACTTAGGCAAAACACGTGGTTTTTTCACTATATACATGGTTTACTTTGCTTAGAAAAGGAGCAAGATGAATGAAAATCACTTTTAAAAGAGATCCATCGCTCAAGAAAGACGAAGTCGAAATCCACGCTCAAGCAGATAGTCCTGAAATCCAATCAATAATAAGAGAACTATCAAAACGTACATCCAAAAAGGTAAAGGGTCGACATAATGATGAGGTTTTTCTTATAAATCTCGCCGATATTTATAGTTTCAGGATTGAGGACAGAAGGCTGTATGCATACACAATCCATAAAAAGTATGTAATACAAGCGAAGTTATATGAGGTTGAAGCTTTATCAACACACAATTTTATTCAAATATCAAAATCTGAAATCATCAACATCGATTTTATTCACCATCTTGAGTTAGGTAAAAATGGCATCATCAAAATCATCTTTAGCAACAACGATTTCACTCATTCTTCTAGACGATACTTAAAACAGATTAAGGAGCAGTTGAATTTATGAAAAGAGCATTGATGGGTATTTTAATTGGCTTATCTTCAGGACTTGTTATTTCAATTATATTTTCTTTAATATTTGCTGACGGTCAGTATCACCCTGTTTCACCTGAATCCACTTTTGGTAATTATTACTTCAGTCATTTTACCGAATTACAAACCGTCATGATTGCCTCACTTGTATGGGCATGCATTGGAGTCACCTTTAGTTTAGGTACCTATATTTTCACTCATACAGATTTCACCATTGTAAAAACAACAGCCCTACACTTTTTAACTATGTTACTCATATTTTTTCCACTTGCAGTACTTGCGGGATGGTTTCCGATTAAACTCTCGGCTTTAATGATTTTCTTCATGATTTTCATTGTTGTTTATATCATTATTTGGTCGATTATTAGGAGACAAACAAAAAGAAAAATAGCAGAAATTAATTATAAGCTAGGAGGAAAGTAAATGATCAACGAAGGTCGATATACTGCAGTACAACAGGATAATATCACAGTATTTTTGATTGGTATGCGTATCAACAAGTGGTACAAAGTAAACAAATGGTTACCTGTATTCTTAGCGATGCCGCCGATGATGAAAGAGTTGAGTCAAAACCCATCACTCGGTTGCCTGAATACAGAGATGTTCTTTCGTTCTAGAATGAATATACTCATTCAGTATTGGGATTCAGTAGAAAACCTCCAAGCATATTCAAAAATGCCGAAGCATTTAAAGTCATGGAAGAAATTCTTAAAATTAGTTAAAGACAATGATGCTGTTGCCTTCTACCATGAAACATATAATGTCGAGAATGGACAGTCTGAAAATGTTTATATTAATATGCCAAACTTCGGTCTAGGAAAAGTATTTGGTGTCGAGGCCGTTAGTAAACACACACAATCTGCAAATAAACGTCTACAAGAAGCTAGGGAGAGAAAAAAATATGAATGAGAATGTATTTATAATTGGTGCCACAGGGACTATAGGTGGTGCTGTTGCAGAGTCGCTTAAGCAATCAAAGTATGAGCTTACAGCTTTAATCCATAATAATACAAACACTTTTCTGGAAAATAACGCGAACCTAGTCAAAGGTTCACTTACAAATGCCGCACTCCTAAAAGATCATCTACAAAATCACGACTACCTTTTTATTGCTTTAAATGCTGGTAACGATTCCGAAGCAATTAAGCGCATTGAAGAAGAAGCGGTAATCGATGTACTTAAGATTGCCGAAGATGTTGGCATTAAAAAGGTGGTCTATATTTCTGGCATGTACGCTGAAAAAAGATTTTCCAATCACCCATCTGAATCTGCAAAGGTTAATGTAGAAAAACATTTAAAAGAAAGTAATCTTCCATACACAATCTTTAAACCTGGATTTATAGATGTTACACTACAACAATTCGTCCAAGGTAAACAAATTATGTTACTCGGTAGTCAACCTCATCCCATGCACATTGTGAAACTTAGAGAAATGGCCAATGATATAGCTGATTCTTTTAACATTCATCAGACTAACTATCAAACATATGTCGTAACAGGAAGAGAAGAACCGATACTTCTTAAAGATGCCTTAGAGCAATATGGTAAAAAGTTTGATCCCGTACTGCCTGTTAAAGTTATGCCGCTTTGGTTTATGAAAATTTTAAATAAGACGTTTTTAAAGGGAAAGTTAACTCGAGCCATAGATACCATGAGTTTAATGCAAAAATACGGTGAGGTTGGGAATTTAGAAGGTTATCATAAAACATTTTCAACTAAGTAAATCATCGACTAAAAAAATTCCCATAAAAAACAGGAAGGCAACCTCTGTTCAGGTTACCTTCCCATTATTACCTAACAATACTATTTCAGACCCTCAATGAATGCATAAAAATCATCTATGTTTGTTAGATTACTATTACATACTGCACTATCATTACAAATATAATCGCCTTTTTTACTATAAGTTCCGTCATTTCCTGTTTTGGATTTACTTAAAAATAGTGATACGTCCGATTCATGGTTACATATTTTACAGAATCCTTTTACTTTCTTTCTCGATAAAGTTCCATATGCCCCTTTCAATTCATCATTAGTATCTCTATATATAAAATATTTTCGATCTGTAGCAATATCATTCCAAGCTAAAAATATAGTCGATTTCCTATCCACTAAATCAAAATCTGGTGTTTTTAATTTTTTAACTTTCTTAAATAACTTATTGATCTGAACATCACTTGGAATTTCAAATCCATCTACATAAGGTTTTAGCTTATTAAAATGAAAGTCCAATTTCTTTCTAGTCAATCTAACATCATCTAGCGCTTCAATAAATGCCTTAGACTCCAGATTATGTTGGTCAAACACGTACTTAATTTTATTTAATAATAATTCTTTATGAGCCTGGTGTAATTGAACATCATTCGTTTGATACACTCTATAGAGTTCAATCGCGTCATTTTTTATTTGGTTAAATTCATAAACTTTCAATTGTGTCATTTCTATTTCCTCCTAATTTTTAGAAGTACTCTATGAAATGAATCCTATATTTCAATAAAGCACTTCTTATTATAAACGTTCAGTGCTTGTTCGTATGATTAATGACATATTGTAATGTCTCATGTAATCCACTCCTTTTACATCCTCAAGTATACCAGATAAACTATTTTACTTTTTCTAAAACACCATCTGTCATTTTGTATACTGCATCACAATATTCGGTCAGTCTTTCATCGTGAGTCACAATGATACACGTTTTGTCTCTTTCAATCGTTTGCTCTTTTAAAATTTCCATAACCTTCATTGCATTTTCTGTATCAAGTGAGGCTGTGGGCTCATCGGCCAAAATAATACTAGGGTTCGTATATAAGGCTTTGGCTATGGCAACACGTTGTTTTTGCCCCCCAGATATTTCACTAGGTAATTGATTTTTCACTTCAGTTAATGACAAATGTTCAAGCAGTTCATCTAGCTCTTCATCAGTCATGACATCTTTTTTAGATTTCTTCAATAGTTTAAATTGTTGTCGGACAGAAAGAAATGGGACCAAATTACTAGCTTGAAGTATAAAACCAATTTCACCCATTCTGAGCTTAGCTAAACTCTTTGTATTCATACCTGTGATTTTCTGTCCATTCACGATGACCTCACCTTCAGTTGGTGTTTGTAAGGCACCTGCCATGGTTAAAAAGGTACTTTTACCAGAGCCTGATGGCCCGATCACTGCAATACAACTTCCCTTATCGAATTCAACCGAGGTTTTCTTAACCGCTTCTATACTTTGATTCCCATCTTTAAAAGTCTTTTTCACATCTTCAAATTTAAGCATACTATCCGCCTCTCTTAACCGATTGCTTTTAATGGATCTACTTTTCTAACACTGATGACTGAAAACAGACTGCCTAGCATGGCGACAATAATTAAGACCACCATATAAATAACCATGGTTAAATAATCGAATTCTATAGGTACTGCTGGTGGTAGAAATACACCAGTTAATAAGGTAAGTCCTAAGCCAATAATCGTACCAATCAACGCGACAATCAGTGTTTGTCCTAAAACAGAACGAGCTAAATAACCGTTAGTAAATCCTTGGGCTTTTAAAACCCCAAAGAGACTTGTCTTCTGTAAAGTTAACACGTATAAGAAAATTCCAATGACCGCTGATGAGATAATGAATAAGAATATTATCATAAAGTTTAGAGTTAATTGCTGTGGTGTGTATCCCGGTAAATTCTCTACAAATTCATCAATAGCCAGCACTTCAAGTTCATCATCAACATTTACATTTTCAAAATTATCATCCTTGACTACTACAGCATTGATTACGTCTTCACCTAGCATTGGATTTAATTTTTCTACTGTTTCATTACTTGCAAACAGTAATGAAGACGCACGGTACTGAGCACTATCAGTGAAACCAGTAATTTCTAACACTTCATCACTATTGGATAAATTCAACTCATCTCCTATATTAAATCCAGCTTCTTTTAGTGAATAATCTGCAACCACTTCATTTTCAGATACTGCAACTTCACCTTCTATAACAGGAGGCATTAAGAATGAATCTTCTTCTAAGCCGAACACAAAGGCGTTTTCTTCTACTTCTTCATTAGAAATAATGACAGAAAGTTCCTTTAGCTCTGCCTGTTCTTCAAATAAATTATTGATATCCTCTGTATTAATCATAGATTGTTGGATAGTTTGATTTGCATCCTCACTAATTACAATGGCGTCCGCTTCCCACTGATCAATCGCTTCCTTATTTAAGTTCATTAGACCACTAGCTAAACCAGATAAAAGGAATAATAAATAACTTATCATCACGATAACACCGATGATCAATCCAAATTTCAATTTATTTCTTCTAATTTCATTCCAAGCTAAATACATAGTAATCCCAACTTTCGTTTAACTAACTTCTTTATTATAAAACGACATAGCTCATCCCACAAAGAATAACACATCACCACCTTGAAATTGATTGAAATTTCTGAATAATTATGTTAATATCAATATAAATACAGTCGCCCTTTCAGCTATGTTATGGAAATTAAATCCATTTACAGAAGGGAGGTTTAAAAATGTTTAAATTTCCATGGTCGAGGTTATTGTTCCTTGCACTACTAATCTTTGTATTAGCCCTAGCCGCGTGTAGTAATGAGGAAAATACGGATGAAGCTTCTACTGATGAGTCTGACACGACAACTGAGGAAAATAGCGATGATAATGCTACTACAGAAGAAAGCGATGATGCAGATTCTGAATCTGAAGAAGGAGAAGATGAAAATTCTGAGGATAGCGCTGGAACTTCAGCAGAAACGGAGGA
Organism: Jeotgalicoccus huakuii; assembly: GCF_036665975.1. Taxonomy (NCBI): domain Bacteria; kingdom Bacillati; phylum Bacillota; class Bacilli; order Caryophanales; family Staphylococcaceae; genus Jeotgalicoccus; species Jeotgalicoccus huakuii. Next base: position 42,816 of record NZ_JAVIYN010000002.1, read on the forward strand.
TAAGGTTACTGAATTCGAGCCTGCCTTTCCTGAGCAAACAAGGGCACCCGCAGTTGAAACTGAAACTGAACTTGATGTCGAAGCGATTGTAGAAGGTCTAGATGTCACTTGGGGTATGGAGGAGTTTGATACAAACCGGCTCCTTGTAACCCAAAGGGATACAGGTGAATTGCTCATTGTGAACTTAGAAGATGGATCTGTTTCAGACCCTATTGAAGGGACACCAGAGGTATTCAATGAAGGTCAAGGTGGTCTACTTGATGTGACGATCGCCCCTGATTTTGAAGACTCAAGACAGGTATATTTAACATTTTCTGAAGAAGTGGATGATGGCAATTTAACAGCTGTCGGTAAAGGTGTATTGTCGGAAGATGAGACAGCACTTGAAGATTTTGAAGTTATCTTCCAAGCAGAACCAGCCTATGACGGTGATTTACACTATGGTGGTCGAATCATCTTTGATGAAGGTGGTAACTTATTCCTAACAACAGGAGAACGTTCAGATGATCCTATTCGTGAGCGTTCACAAGATTTAGATGCTTATCTAGGTAAAGTGATTCATATTACACCTGATGGAGAACCAGTGGATACGAATCCATTTATTGAAGATGAAGAGGCTTTAGATGGTATTTATAGTTATGGACACCGTAATATTCAAGGTGTGGATTTTAACCCTGAAACAGGAGATTTATGGATTGTTGAATTTGGTCCTCAAGCTGGGGATGAGCTAAATATTGTTGAACCAGGTAATAACTATGGATGGCCAGTTGTTTCGTATGGTATCGAATATTCGGGTGAATTGATTAATGAAGGCATTTCAGAACACGAAGCACAAGGCTTTGTTGAACCGAGGTATTATTGGGATCCAACCAGTGCACCAAGTGGTATGTCATTCTATGATAATGATGCAATTCCTGAATGGGAAAACAACTTATTCATTGGAGGTCTAGCACCGAACTATGTCGTACGTGTTGTCATTGAAGATGACACTATAGTAGGAGAAGAACGACTCTTAACTGATGAAGGCGAACGTTTCCGTGATGTACTTGTCACTGAAGATGGTGCGTTAATTGCAAGTACTGATGGTGGTAAGATTTATAAAGTGACAGCAGCTGAATAATATGAAGCAGCCGTTATGAAGGGTTTCCTATCATAACGGCTGCTTTTTTCTAATCATTCCAAATTAAATAATTTATAGCTGTTAAAAATTGAAATGAATTGTTCTTTAGTTAAATTATTATGATCCTTTGCTTTGGCATGTCTTAGTGCTTGCCTAAATTGATTTTTCGTAAAAAGGACTTTATATTTTTTATTCACCCATTTATGAACAAAAGACTCATACTCTTTATAATCCTTTTTTGCTATCTTAGGCTTATGTCTTTTGAGCACAATTAACACTGAATCAACCTTTGGCTGAGGATGAAAATAGTATCTCGGCACTTTTTTTAGAATCTCTATGTCCATTTCCACCATCAAAGTTAAACCTAATGTGCGGTTTAGATTTCTTAGCCTTTTGGCGAAACCTTCTTCAACGATAAGGTAAGAGATCTTAGCAGAGCTTTCAAAAGTAATTTTTCTAACAATATCAGTGCTAATGTTATAAGGAATATTACCGAAAATTTTATAGTCCTTTTTTCTTGGAAAGACAAATTTTAAAATATCTTTAGAAATGACTTGTACATTTCGGTGAGATGCGACTTTTTCCTCTGTAATCTGACTTAATCTCTTATCTATTTCAATAGCAGTCAAAGACTTGCTATCTTCAGCAATTTCTTTAGTAAAATGACCCTTACCTGAACCAATTTCTATTACATGGTCATCCTTACCAATATTTATATGACTCAATATACTGTATATATTCTTTTTTGAAGTAATAAAATTCTGCGTGTGTTTTGGGTATTTCTGATTCATTATAACCAATATTTTAATCTGGTTGATAATGAACGCTGTTTAATGAAAGCTATTGAAAACATACCTATACCTTTATCTCTTTTCTTTTAGTGTTTATAAAAGAAATAAAGTTAAATCAACAACTGCTATACTTACACACATATCTAAATCCTCCGTACCTTAAATTTGTGTCATTAATTATACCATTAAATCATCTTTAATGACCGATATTACTCTACATAGTAAACCACATAATTAACCTCTACATACTGATTAAACTGCTTTATACCTAATAAGTTAAGTTTGATTCTTCGATCAATATTTTTAAATAACCGAATTCCATTATTATCTAAATATTAATCATATTGAATGTTATACATTATTTAAAACTTTATCATTTAAAAATAAAAATGAATACAACCTTTTATCTAAAAGATTGTATTCTCATATAATAATTTATGAAATTAGTTTTAAATAATTAATTCTGTCCATATTTTAACCGCTGTAGCAAGAATGAGTGTTGCAAGCATCCATCTAAGGATTTTCGTATTTATTTTCTGACCTGCTTTAGCTCCCAGTGGGGCTGCGATAAGACTTGCGATTATCATAATGATTGAAGGCCCGTATAATACTTGATCTGTCGCAACTTTACCTATAGTTGTTCCTATAGACGATATGAACGTAATTGCTAAGCTGGTTGCGATTGTTACACGTGTAGGAATTTTCAAAATCACAAGCATAATCGGCACGAGAACAAATGCCCCTGCTGCACCGACGATACCTGAAGCAATACCTGTCAGCAAGGCAAGTATTGAGGCCAGTGGTCCGTTAAATTTTAATTCCTCTCCCGGTGAAAAAGGGACTTCTTTTTTGGGTATAATTATCATGACTGCAGCAAGTGTCGCAAGGACAGCATACACTAAGTCAACCTGAGGCTCCTCGAGGAAGCCGGAACCATATGCACCCAACAGACTCCCGATCAGTATGGCACTCCCCATATAGACAATCAGCCTCTTATTTAAATAGCCACTTCCTTTATAAGCCAAAACACCGCCAACGGTCGCAAAAAATACCTGCACAGCACTAATTCCTGCGACTTCGTGGGAAGTGAAGGCTGTAAATCCAAATACGACAGGGATATACAGCAGCATCGGATATTTAATGATCGATCCGCCGATACCTACCATTCCTGATATAAAAGAACCTGCAAAACCAATCAGGAAAATGAGGATAATAAATGAAATTTCCATTATTTCATTGCGGCTTTAATGCCGGCATATCCTTTTTCAACATTGATTACATTTTCGAATCCGCGGGCTTTAAGCACGCTCATTGCAATTGCAGAACGTACGCCCGACTGGCAGTGAACAAAAATAGTGTCATCCTGATTGAAGGGAATATCTTTATTATCCAACTGTCCAAAATGAATGTGGGCTGCTGTGGACAAGTTTCCGTCTTTATACTCTGCTGCTGAACGGACATCAAGAACTTTTTTGTCTTCATATAGTTCAATAAACTCTTCAGGAGAGATATTCTCATATGACGCATCAAAATATTGACTTGCCTGTTCTTCAGAAATAATCAGTTGAAGATTATCAAAACCGATTGAAGCAAGGTCTTTTTGCAGAGATGTGCTGTCATCAGGATTTCCGATAATAGTCATCGGTTCATCATAATTGATATACCATCCTGCAAACTGAAGAAATTTATCATTGTAAGGGACATTAAGAGACCCTTTAACAAAACCTTTTTTAAATGCTTCTTTACTCCGAAGGTCAAAAATCTGACCTGTAAGTTTTTTAGAGGATTCCAACTCGACATCCTTAACCTTAAACTCAGGCAATCCCATTTTATTTACTTTTTTCATTTGAGCAAAGTAACTTGGAGGTTCCGGTTGATCATTTGTTAATTCTTTTATAAATTTATCTTTACTGTCAAAATTAAATGCCCAGTTATTCTGGCGTTCATAACCGAGTGTTGATAATGGTACTGCACCCAATGATTTCCCGCATGCACTGCCGGCTCCGTGACCTGGCCACACCTGAAGAAAATCAGCATAGTCACTTAATTTATTAAGTGAGTCATACATGGCATTCGCGCCTTCTTCAGTTGTGCCTTTCATTTTAGCAGCTTCTTCAAGAAGATCCGGGCGTCCGATATCGCCAACAAATAGGAAATCTCCAGTAAATATGCCCATAGGCTCATCGCTGCCTCCGCCGTGATCCGTTAAAATAAATGACACACTTTCCGGAGTGTGACCGGGAGTATGAATCACTTTAAGTTCGATATTACCGACATTAATTACGTCATTTTCTTTAAGAAATACTGTGTCTTCCGGAACAGATTGATATTTCCAATTGTCATCACCTTCATCAGAAACATACAGCTTAGCCCCAAAATATTTCGCTGCATCACGTAAACCGGATGCAAAATCGGCATGAATATGCGTTTCTGTGGCATGCGTAATATTAAAACCTTCTTCAGCTGCTACTTTTTCATATTCATCGAGTACTCTTTTCGGATCGATAATAATTGCTTCTTTCGTTTTTTGACATGCCACCATATAAGATGTTTGTGCCAGTTTTTTATCAAAAAATTGTTTGAAATACATTTATAACACTCCTTTTAATTTCGTTATTAGATAAATAAATTCAAATTACTGTTTTCAGCATCGCCGAGGTACGTACCTACACCGCCAAAGTTAACGTGAGGCAACAGCTCTTCTTTCTCGACAGCCATAATATCCATACTCATCGTACACGCTATCATCTTCACACCGAGTGCATCAGCTTTTTCTATCATTTCAGTTAGTGCATCGACTTTTTTATTTTTCATCACATGTTGAATCATTTTTGAACCCAAACCGAACATATTCATTTTAGAAATTGGAAGTTTGGAAGCAGATTTTGGCATCATCATACTAAATGTTTTATCGAGACCTTTTTTATTTCTTTTCGGTGCATTTGGATCTTTAATTACATTCAGCCCCCAGAATGTGAAAAACATAGTGACTTCCTTACCCATACTTTTTGCACCTGCAGCAATAATAAAAGAGGCGAGTGCTTTATCCAGATCACCGCTGAAAACGACCATTGTTGCCCCGTCTTTTGTTTCTGTCATTTTATGGCCTTCGATATTTGTATTCATCGCGTTTTTCTCAAGAACAACGATAACTTTATCGTTATACATTTCTTTTTTTAATACTGTATTCCCAGTCTTTTTAGCCCAGGCTTCAATGTCAGTAGAGAACCCTGTGTCGGTCACTGTTATTTCCATTTGTTCTCCTGTTTTCAAATCACTCATTACTTCGTTCACTTTGAGCAAGGGACCGGGACATTGCATACCGCTTGCCTCAACTTTTATACGGTCATCAAAAATCAGCCTGTTCAGTACGGACGAGTCCTGATGGGAATGATCTGCTGCTACAGAACTTGCCGTATCATATCGACCTGTATAAACTGAATATCCTTCTTCAAGATTAACCGCATCAAATCCGTTATTCTGTAATGTGCTTACAGCAGTTGCGCCTCTTCTTCCACGCTGGCAATAGACATATATTTTTTTATTTTCCGGAATTTCATTGAGCCGGTTCTCCAACTCATTTACTGATATATTTTCAGCACCTTTAATATGACCAGCCTCGTACTCAACAGGCTCTCTCACATCAAGTAAAAATTCATTGTTTTCAATTACCCAATCTGCATCATTCATATGATATTTCTTTTTTTCATTATTCAATTCACGTCATCCTCCAATATATTTAATTACCCATAGGGGTATATTAGCATGTGTATTTAACCATGTCAAATACCTGCTGGGGTATGTTAAAATTTTAAATAAAAGCAGATACGGTTATCTGCTTTTATTTAACAATTCTACTGCTTCTTTAACGAGTGCATCTGTATTCTCTTCAGGATTATTCATAGTCTCTTTAACGCATTGTACGAGATTCTCACTCACAATGACGTTCATCGTACGGTTAAGTGCACTTTTAGCTGCGCTGAGCTGAGTCACTACATCCTTACAATCCTGACCTTCATCGATCATTTTCAAAGCACCATTAATTTGTCCCTGCAGGCGATTAATCCTATTGATAATTGCTTTATCATAAATGGTTTTTTTCGATAAATTCAAAATTAACACCTTCTTTTTAAATTTAATTTCCATTCATTGTATTACGATTAGTATTTTTAGTCAAATACTGTAGGGGGTATACATTTGTTTATATTATTTTAAAGCAGTGACAGCTCTGAGGGTAGAGTGTGCTTCAGCACCCTAGTTCCATTCTTCATTTTGAGCTTCTTTGTATCCCGAACACGTTGGATGTTGAAATACTCAAACATAATTATGCAGGTTGGTGGTGTCATCATGATTCTGATGGGTGTACTGCTGTACTTCGATGGCTTAACACAGATCATCATTTGGTTGCAGCCATTCTTCGGGGATTTCCAAGGATTCTAACTATAAATTAAAAAAATCAGAAAATCAATTTAAAACATAAAGAAAAAGAAAGTAAATAGCATGGCCTTTCTTATCTTAAATCAATATTTCATATATTTGTTATATTCTAATATAAAGAAAGTCAAACGAATTGATATAATAAAATATAAGGAGGAGTTTTAAATGAAGAAATATTTAATGCCAACTTTTTTAGGGTTAACGTTAATTATAGCCGGATGCGGAAATGAATCAGCTTCAAATGAAATAGACATCAAAGAGTTTGTTTCAGAATTGAGTGCCAGTAATACAGTAGAGTCTGCTTCTATTAACGATAAGAACCTTGTTGTACAGGATGGTGGTAATGAAGATACTTACACTCTTCCTGAGAACGAGTTCTTTGTTTCTGTAGCTCCTTATCTTACATATACTCATCCGTGTGAATTCCATAGCCTGACAGGCTGTCAAGGTGAACTAGTAAACGAAAAGATGGATGTAAAAATCACGGACGACGAAGGCGAAATTTATGTTGACGAGACATTGACCACCCTTGAAAATGGATTTTTGGATTTCTGGTTACCAAGAGATAAAAATTATACAATGGAAATCAGTTACCATGATAAAACTGTGAACCATGACTTCTCTACTTTTGAAGGAGATAGCACCTGTTTGACAGATTTACAACTTAAATAAAATTCAATAAAGTAGTAGACCAACCAGTACTTTAGTTGATCTACTATTTTTTTATTTTTTATTTCATACCATCTGGATAATTTCTGCAAAAATAGACTATATAATCATCTTTACTGAGACTTTACAATCTCTACCATTTGATTCAAATTCTTTTACCATTGTAAGAGTTTTATAGCGCAAGATATTGATTCAACCTTATATTTATCACTCATGGTATTTAGAGTCATAAATAAACTCAACTGTTTATTTTTCAGTTGGGTTTATTTTTTTGAAAAAATTCTCCTCAAATATTTGGCAATTTTGCAGTTTCTCCCGTTGAAGGATATGAAAGGGGAAATCATCGCCCACCTTTGCAGTATTGCGAAGGGAGATGACACGCATGATAGAATCCGGTCGTACCGAATGGCAAATCCGCTGTGCATTTAATGCGTTCTGCAAACGGGTGCTAAAGAATGTCGCTATTGATATCTATAATGAGCGGCGTCGACAACAGTCTAAAGAAAAGACTTTTTCTGAATTGACATCACGCGAAATTCATCAACTCTATTCTATAGATAATTATAGTGAAGACAATACAGAAGAGTTTCAACTTGTAGTTAAGAGAATTACAACACATTTTACTTGCAGAAGCGATGCACACACTGCCAGAAGAAAAGTATAATACAGTCCTATTATACTATTTCCTACAACTATCTGATATGGAAATTAGCGAACAGCTCAATGTGCATCGTAGCACTGTATAGTATCGACGGACAAGCGCTCTAACACGGTTGAAACGATTTTTGGAGGCGCATGCAGATGAATGGGAAGAATAAAATAAGCACTCAAAATGATGAACGTGGTTTGTTGCCGTACCAGACAATTTTAGCTGCAAACGCGGGCGAAGCCGAAGCAATGCACATTGTCGTACAACACTATGACTCTTATATTGCCAGTCTATCCATGCGAAAAATTCAAGATGAACATGGCAATACTTACTGGGGTTTGGACGTAGAGATGCAAGGTCACTTACGATCTAAACTGATGCAGTCTGTTTTGGTTTTCAAGATATAAATCCATCATGAGCTATAAGTCCCCTTTCATGATAAATCATTGTACTTTGACAAACCTGTTTGGCATATAACCCATACCGTATATCAAAAAAATCAGATACGTTCTATGGATGTTAGCCTTCTGATGCTTGCGCCGAGACTTTCTATGAAACGAGTGATAAACAAGCCATCAAACGTCATTGTGGTAAATGATTGGCGACAATACATCTGTATATATAATGATACACCCTTACCGTCGTGGTCCGAGCGTTCAAAGCGACGCAGGCCACGAATGAGGCTGGAAGAAATACTTGCAGTGGTAAAATGCCCGTGTTGCTGTACCCACGGCAGTCTGATTTTTCATTTTATATTCAGCCAAATTTTATAGAGTAAGTAATTAAAACGCAATCGCCTCTAGACTCCAAATAGAGCGATTAAAAACTATAACGAAGGTGATTTAATGTATAAAGATGTCTCTTATCCATTTTTATTAACCCGAGAACAAGCTTCTGACTTCTTAGGCATTGACCCTAAATCTTTTGATAAGTATATTCGATCACATAGTGATTTAAAGCGATTCATGATTGGAAAACAAGAAAGATTCACCGTAGATGAATTGGTCTATTTCGTTAAGCTGTATTTACTGTATGGAACTCGTGCAGTATCGGATTTTGTTTTGTTTCGCAAACTCGTCCATTCCAATTCAGCCTTATATACAGTTTCTATTCGTCAGTTCGGGACTTTGCGTCGGGCTTCCTTCAGACTCCACCCCACGGTGGACACCTTGCCTTTCGCTAACAGTTCCTACTGCCAAGCCTGTAGTGGACTTTCACCACCAAGTTATAACCCATGCCGGGCACACGATAAAAACGCTCAGAATATTTTCCGAGCGGTTTAGTTTGCTGTTTATAATGCTTTTCTAAAGCCTGCTGAATAAAGAATATACAATATAATGAATTTTTGTGATTGTATGTTCGATAATATATAAGAGTTATTCCGTAAAACAGTTGGTTTTGTTATGCTGTTCTTTTATAATTTTTCACTTTTACAATAGAACTTGATTCGAATCAATTTTTATTTCATAGAAACATCCTATACTAGAGTCATCAACAAGGAATACAAATGAAAATGAAATTGGAGGGAATCAACATGCAAAGATATATATTAAGTAAAAAGAATTCCATTACACTGATCAGTGCAATTTTGATTGCACTTGCATTCTTCGGACGATTTTCCTTAGACAACATGGCCATTTTCAATTGGTCGCTCATCATTGCATCTATTCTTGGTGTAGCACCAATTGCGATTCAAGCCTATCAGGCATTAAAAGTAAAAGTTGTCAGTATTGATGTTTTAGTTACCATTGCAGTTATTGGGGCAGTATTGATTCAAAATTATGAGGAATCAGCCATCGTTACTTTCTTATTCTTATTTGGTTCTTACTTGGAGCAACGTACCTTGAACAAAACACGTTCTGCCATTAAAGAATTAACAGAGCTGGCACCAGAAAGTGCTTTAAAGCAAATGGAAAACGGAGAATTTGAAGAAGTAGATGTCGATGATGTAGACGAAGGTGATATTTTATTAGTTAAAACGGGTGCAAAAGTTCCGGTAGATGGAACAGTGTTAATTGGTGAAGGTCACATTAATGAAGCAAGTATTACTGGAGAATCTCTACCTGTAAGTAAAAAGGTTGATTCTGAAGTATTTGCAGGATCTATCTTAGAAAATGGAACGATCCAAATTCGAGCTGATCGTGTTGGAGAAGATACAACATTTGGTAGAATTATCGAATTAGTGGAAGAGGCACAGGATTCCAAATCAGAAGCAGAACGTTTCATTGACCGATTCTCAAAATACTATACACCAGCTGTGTTAGTCCTTGGTTTTATTGTTTGGTTTTTCTCAAAAGATATTGAACTAGCTATCACGATTCTTGTTTTAGGATGTCCAGGTGCATTAGTTATCGGGGTACCTGTATCCAACGTTGCCGGTATCGGAAACGGTGCACGTAATGGTGTCCTCCTAAAAGGTAGTGAAGTTATCAATGACTTTAGCAGAGTAGATACTATCGTTTTTGATAAAACAGGAACATTGACAGTAGGAAACCCTGAAGTTGCCGAAAAAGAATTTTACGGAAAAAATACTGAAGAGGTTCTAGGATATTTAGCAAGTGTGGAGCGTGAATCGGACCACCCACTAGCGAAAGCTGTCCTACAGGATATTGGCGAGACAACTTTCTCTACTGTTGAAGAAACCGAAGTCGTTAAAGGTGGCGGAATTGTAGCAAAAATAGGTGTTCATCGTATAGCCGTTGGTAACGTAGCTTTAATGGAAAAGGAAAATGTAAAATTAAGCGAAAAAGCTAAAAAAGACGTCGAACGCTTTGAGAAAAATGGGAATTCTCTTGTGTTAACTGCGGTCGACGGAGAATTAAACGTTCTGATGGGTATTCGGGATCAAATCCGTCCAGGTGTTAAAAAAGATCTTCAAAAACTGAAAAAACTAGGGGTTAAAAACCTTGTCGTTCTTTCTGGGGACAACCAAGGAACCGTAGATTTAGTTGCTCGAGAACTTGGGTTAACAGAAGCACATGGTCATATGCTACCGGAAGGAAAATCTGCTTATATCGAAAAAATGCAAGCAGAAGGCGGGATCATTGCCTTTGTCGGTGACGGAGTGAATGATAGTCCTTCACTAGCCTTAGCAGATATCGGAATCGCCATGGGAAGTGGAACAGATGTTGCAATTGAAACATCAGATGTTGTTTTAATGAATTCTGACTTTAGTCGTTTACCACACGCATTAGGCTTAACAAAATCAACTTCAAGAAACATGAAACAGAACATTACCATAGCAGTTGGTGTGGTATTAGTCTTACTTGCCAGCCTACTATTTAGTGAATGGATGAATATGTCAATCGGGATGTTGGTTCATGAAGCAAGTATCTTAGTAGTCATCTTGAATGGTATGAGATTGCTTCGATACCGTTTGAGAGAATAATTTTAATAGAAACCAGTCTTGATGAATGATAAAGGGGAAGTACTCAGGTAGGAAGAACAAAATACTCCCCTACTTTTTGTTAAAACTTGATTTGCATCAATTTCATTTCGTTGAACCTGAACTATACTTAAATTGTAAAAAAGAAGAGGGAAAACAAAATAATCAAAGATAAGATGAAAGGAGAAATAATTCATGCAAAAAGGAGTTATTCAATTAGAAACATTATCTTGTCCATCTTGTATGCAAAAGATTGAAAATGCGGTGAAAGGATTAAACGGGGTTAATCAAGATAGCTTAAAAGTATTATTTAATGCTAGTAAAGTAAAAGTAGATTTTGATTCAGAAACGATCACCATTAACGATATCGAAAAAGCCATTGAAGACTTAGGATATCCAGTCGTCAAATCAAAAGTAAAATCGGCCTAATACCAAAAAATCACAAGAAAGAGGGAACGAATAATGTCTGAACAAACATTTAACGAAGTAATAACAAACCATTTTGAAAAACTGGATTTATACACCACTGCAATTACACGGGCCCATGGTAAGAATCACCCAGAAGCCTTTGAAGTACGTGAATTGTTTGAAACAATTAGTGGAAAAGTAAAAGACGCAGGTACGAACAAACCTGACTTAGATGCTGAATTTGCTCAATTACGAAAAATCACAGACAACTACACCATTCCTGGAGATGTATGTGAAACGTATGCAGGCACATTCGAGATGTTATCAGAAGTAGATAAAGCATATCAGGCTTAAAGTAACTCAAAAACAAAAGAATAGATTGGTTTACGGTCGTTAAAAAATGAAGAGGGAAATGATTTATGCAAAAAGCAACGATTCAATTAGAAACCTTATCTTGCCCATCTTGTCTCCAAAAGATTGAAAATGCGGTGAAAGGAATAAACGGTGTGAATCAAGATAGCTTGAAAGTAATGTTCAATGCAAGTAAAGTAAAAGTAGATTTTGATTCAGAAGCAGTCGCTATTAACGATATCGAAAAGGCAATTGAAGACTTAGGATATCCTGTTGTCAAATCAAAGGTAAAACCTGCTTAATCGAGTGAATAGAAAGGAAGCCTAGGATGCCCTCTTAGGCTTTTTATAAAAGGGAGAGGTTATTTTGGAACAAAACCTATGTTGTCATCACCAACATGGACATGCAGAATGTATTCGTATTGTTCCCATTTTCAACCATTTGGAAGACTCACAAATGGATTTGATTGCGGAATCTGCCAAGATACTTCATCTTAAAAAAGGGGAAATGTTATTCCATGCAAATGAGGAAGATGATACCTTATATATTATCAATTCAGGTAAGGCTCGGATTTACCGCTTATCGGATTCTGGAAAAGAACAACTTGTTCGCATTTTAAATCCTGGTGATTTTACAGGTGAAGTCGCCATTTTCCAACCTGGAAGTATTCATGAGAATTATGCGGAAGCACTACAAAATACAACCATTTGTTTAATTAAACGAGGTGATTTACAGAAGTATTTGGTGGAATATCCGCAGATCTCATTAAAAATACTGTCAGAAGTAACGATGCGTTTAAAGGATTCTGAAAAACAAACCACACAAGTAGCGATTGAAAATGTAGAAACCCGCATTATATCCTTTTTAGCTGAGAATGTTGAAAAGGGAAGTGGCGATAGTCCAACGATTATCTTACCAATGTCCAAAAAGGATTTAGCCTCGTATCTTGGTACCACACCAGAAACAATCAGCCGTAAATTTACTACTCTAGAAGAACTTGGATTGATTAAACAGTTACCGAAAAAGAAAATTAAAATAATGGATTTAGATCAATTGTTACTTCATACTGAATAAATATAAGCAGAGTAGCGTGCCATCATCTAACGTGTTAAGTTTAATAGTACAAAACATAAAATAACAAACCTTTTAGCAATTCAATTAGCATATAAAATGGATTGCTAATTTTTGTTGATTTAACAATGTTTATCTACAAAAAGAAAGAGAAATGGCTACTTATTTGGCACTTATTTTACCAAGACGACATAAACTTGTGTCAACTGCATAATTCATTAGCAAAACACCCCCTAATAACTAAGCTAATTCCTCTGATAAATAACTAAGTAATTGGAAATTTATGTTAAAATTATAATTTGGATTGTGAATTAGTGTACTTAAAGTAACGGGGGCTTTAGTTAAATAACCATCTTCCACAATCGGGCACGATTGTGGAAAATCAAAAGCCTCATTCCTTAATTAAAAAGGAATGAGGCTTTTTTACAATATATATTAGCTTTTTTTATTTCGGTAAGTAAATATCATTGAATTTCCGCTTTTTTCTTGTATATTACCTGTATATTGTGTGTATATTACGTGTGAATTTTCCCCTGTTTTTAAAGCACCGCATATACAGTAAAATCCCCCAACCACACGTGGTTGAGGGATTTGCAAGTGTTGATTTATTAACGCTTTGAGAACTGTGGAGAACGACGAGCCTTTTTAAGACCTGGTTTCTTACGTTCAAAAATTTTGGGGTTTTCATACTAATTAATAATCTTTATTGATGTTGATATATGAATGTTTATAAGGGCTCTTAACTTCATGAAATATTATACTATTTCAATGAAGGGTATTAATTAGGAATTAAAATTATGCTGGTCGGTAGTCAAATTAATACTATAATCTGCTATTATTGAATCTATTTTATCTAATAAAGGTTTAAATTGTTTAAAATCAATATTTTTAAAATTACTAGAAATATAACGAGAAAACTCAGGTTTTCCATAGTGTTGGGTACGATCAATTTTATCTTCTCTCCAAAATGTTTTACCATCAATAACAGTTTCTAAAACTTCTGAATCAAATAAATCTTCTATTTCAGAACTATTATTATGTATAGGTGGAGTAAGCAGAAGATGTAAATTCTCAACTAAAAAAAGGTGTAGGTTATTTTGCAAATTCTCTTTTTCAGATTTTATCTTAAATCTTTTTATAAATTGATTTATGGGCTTATCGTTGGAGCCATATAACTCATTGTCAAAAATAAGAATAACAGGGTTTTCTGCTTTTTTCTTACAAATGTCTTTAAAAAATTTTAAGTAATTTAGATCTGTGTAATGGGCATAAACATTTTTAAATGCAGTACCTCCGTCATTACCTATTCCTAAGAAATATTTTAATGTTCTTGTTTTATTCAAAAATGAAATCTTAAAGTTAAATGTATCCCCTGTTCCTTTTTCAACTAATCTTGGATATTCTTTATACATACTTTTTAAAGCAGCTTTTATATATAATACATCCGTTTTACCTTCCGTAATAATTAACGGAATTGAATTGGCGAAAAAGTATTTATAAAACAAAAACTTTTTATATTCTTTTTCCTTACCTTTCATTTTATATATATCTGGAAAATCTTTATTCTTTATATTATTTTCTTTGACACTCTGATTGATAAACGCAAGTCTTCCTTGCAATTGATTGACATTCCCAGTTTTTCCATCGATTTCAAAATAACCTTTTTTATACAAAGAATATGCCATTGATCTCGTTTTTTTATAATAATCACGAGGAACATTAATTTTCTTATTAACAATAAGACCTGTCACTATTTGTCTAGAGTCCTTATCTTGAAGTCTACTCTTACTGTCATTTATTTTAAATCCTGCATTTTCAATCTCTTTAGATATCTCCTGATAAAATGTTAAATAGTTATCTTTAAATTTTCTATCATTTGTTGAAAATGTCATATCATCTGCATATCTCGTATAATGAAGTCTATATTTTTTAGCAGTTTTTCTTATTCTATAATCTAAAATTTCACATATAAAGTTCGTGATTATTGGTGAGGTTGGTGCTCCTTGTGGTAAATATCCGTTATAACACGTTAGCTGTGCAAGAATAGTAGCCACATCAATAGGTAGTTGAAAGTTTTTATTCTTATTAAAAAAACCCCTGACTCTTCCAAAATGAAAACTTTCAAAAAAATCTTCTATATCAATATTTAAAACAAATCTTTTGTTCGTATGCTTCATCGCATTCTTATAAATATCTTTACCTATTTCAAATCCAAAAGACGAATAGTTATTTTGTTGTTTTTTAATATCATAAAATTCTTTAGAAATTCTTCTTTGTATAGACTTGAGTTCTGGTTTAGGAGAACATATTTTACGTGTCCCACCATTCTTTTTTGGTATTTCAAAATAAGAATATAAATTTTCTGTTTTTCTTTTATACAATATATAACTTAAGTAGCTTCTAGGAATATTTAAATAATCAGCTAATTCATTTCTACTTTTCACTTTATTTATCTTATTCATAAAATCTCCTTTGTAAAACGTGTGGCTACTCCATATGCGAAAGCAAATATCATCTATAGATATAGCTTATAGGTCGAATAGTGATGGAAAAGACAGCAATATTCCCAACATTTTTATTACTGCTTGCGATACACAAGCCAAGAATCTAGCCACACGTTAACATTATTATATTTCTACTAATGTATATTTTCAATGTCTAACTTACTAATTCTATTTTCTACTTTTTAAGTATTTAAGTTACTTTGTATATTTGGTTTAATATTAAAATATCTTTTTAAAGATACTATTTCTGAGTACATCATAAAACACAACTCATATATTTTAAGAGATATATTGAATTTTTAATATAAGCTCTTCTCGTTTCGAGTATATTATATCCAAAACATTCGACAGTTGAGAGTATAAAATAGTTTGTGTAAATGAATAAATAGAAATAGGGAGCCCTTTTCTTGTAGAATCAAGTTACCATACAAAATCCCAAGAAAAGAGGTCTCCCTTATGGATTATTTTACATCAGATATCATTCAAGCTCTAGTGAAAAAGGAAGACGTATCCGAAATCTTCCGCAGTCATCTAGAAGCAGCCGTCAATACATTACTTAAAACAGAATTGACTGCGTTTCTAGACTATGAAAAATATGACCGTGTTGGCTTTAATTCTGGTAATTCTAGAAACGGTGTGTACTCTCGTACTCTACATACTGAATATGGAGTGCTACAGATTGATATACCTCGGGATCGAAATGGTGATTTCAAACAACAGACTGTCGCCCCCTATAAACGTTCCAATGATACGTTAGAATCATTTGTCATCCATATGTTTCAAAAAGGGGTCACAATGTCTGAAATTTCACATCTGATTGAGCGTATGTATGGGCATCACTACACACCCCAAACGATTTCAAACATGACTAAAGCGGTTGAGGAAGAAGTTGAAGCTTTTCATCAGCGTACTCTATCCAAACGGTATGTCTGTGTGTATCTTGATGCAACGTTCTTACCTGTCAAAAGAGAGACCGTTTCGAAAGAAGCTGTCTATATCGCGGTGGGCATCCGTGAAGATGGCTCAAAAGAAGTTTTAGCATATACGGTTGCCCCAACAGAATCTGCTCATGTATGGAAAGAATTAATTGAAGATATCCAAGCACGCGGTGTCGAAGCAGTGCTACTTTTCATATCAGATGGACTCGCGGGCATCAAAGACAGTATTCATTCCGTCTTTCCCAAAGCTAGATATCAAACCTGTTTTGTTCATGTTACACGTAATATTTCCCACAGAGTCCGTGTGTCGGATCGCAAGGCAATCTGCGAAGACCTCAAGTTATTGTATCGTGCTGCCGATAAAGCAGCAGCTGAGCAAGCACTTGAAACGTTTGTAGACAAATGGAAAACATCCTACACCAAAGTCACACAATCGTTGAAAGACAATCCAGATCTATTCACTTTTTATGATTTTCCAAAGGCCATCAGAAGAAGTATTTACTCCACAAACCTAATTGAGTCATTCAACAAGAGAATCAAACGGTACAGTAAACGCAAGGAGCAGTTCCCCAACGAAGCCTCACTTGACCGTTTTCTCGTCACGCAATTCGAGTCTTACAATCAGCAGTTTGCCACACGATGTCACATTGGTTTTGACCAAGCACGAGCTGAACTCACTCAAATGTTCAGTGATTAATACACATTACAAGAAATGGGTATGCATTCATTTACACATAATTATTGACGGTCCCCGACAGTTTATTACCTATTAAAATAGCATTATTTTTATTATATATCACTATGTTTAATAAGATTCGTTTTCATAATTTCAATCAAAGTATTTTTTAATACTTTCGGTTTAATATCAATTATGTTCAAACTCTCTCGATACATTAATTGAGCAATAAAATCTATATCTTCCTTGTTAATCATTGTTTTGAAAATAAAGTCATTCTTATTTATTCTTTCTATAGTAAAGTTTGTCCATAAGTAATTTTGAATACTGTTAATCCCCATATGATTAACAGTTATTTCGATTTGTATTGTTTCACTATTGATCATATACTCTTCGAAATTGCTTAAATCAACTGGTATATCGTTTTCAATTAACTTACCAATCAGCAGGGATTGAACTTTATTTTTATCGAAAATCTTTACTAATTTAATCTTTTCATCATAGGTAACTAAATACCACTTATTATTTTTATAAATAAAACCTATCCCGATGATGTTTTTATAATTATTTTCCCCATAATTAAATGATATAAATTTTTCACTTACGATTGCTGATAGTATTTCTTCCATAATATTATTATTAAAATCGCTGTCCTCAATATTAAAGTACCTAAATTTGTTCTCATAGTTTTTTATTACCTCTTTTTGTTTTGAAGACATATTCTGATATAGTTTTCTGTAAAGTTGCTCATATGTAACTTGAAATGGTAGTTGTTTAATTGAAGATATACTATTTAATGCAAACATCATATTAACCATTTCTTCATCTGTAAAACCAATCTTGGTAACATATCTATCTCTAATAACTTTATAACCACCATGTTTTCCACTAGTACTATATATGGGGATACCGAGTTCTTCTAAATCTTTAATATCTCTTAACGCTGTACTTCTTGATAGGTTGAACTCATTCATTAAATCAATTAATTTAAACTCTGGATTTTCATTAATGAAAGTGATCATATGGTTTAATCTAACAGATTTTTTCATAACTTCTCCTTATGGTGTCACTAACTGATACCTTTTATTATTAATATGATTATATCAAATATATTACGGAGGTATTGATTATGAAATTTGAAGTAAGTCCATATTTTTTAATTACCAATAATGCAGAAGATTTAAGAAAACAATTTGAAGAAATATTCGGTGCGAAAACTATTTATATTCAGAGAATAAAAGACAGACCCGATAAAGCACGTACAGGTATAAAAGAAGAAAGTGAACTAGAAAAGATCGATCAGTGTGTCATAAGTCTAGGTGATATTAAAATAATGTTAGCAGATGACACGGAAGGGTTACCTATAACTAAAGGCAACAATATATCTCTATGTTTAACTTTTGATCATGTTGAACAAACTAAGAATGTATATGATCAATTAATATCTCATGATGTGGAAATACTAAAAGAATTTAGTCCAGAATTCTACACTGAAGGTTATGGCTATGTAAAAGATAAATTTGGAATTGCTTATCATTTATTTACTAAAAGAAAAATTAAATAGGTATTAAAAAAGGACATATCGATAAAATGATATGTCCTTTTTACCTATGTCTTGCAGAAAAAAACTGTCATTTCATATTGTGTCAAATAGTTGAATACAACTAAGAATTCTATATCTTTAAATTATATTAATACCTATTGAGGTAACAATATAGTAACTACTTATCTATATAAAAACACAAAAAAGCACCCTCCAACAAATGTTGGAAAGTGCTGTAAATACTGATATAACAACGCTATTAACGTTTTGAGAACTGTGGAGAACGACGAGCCTTTTAAGACCTAGTTTCTTATATTTTTTATTTTATTAATATAAATAAGATTAATACTCTCATTAGTTCTCAATAGTGTTTATGAATGCTTTTTATAATCATAAAAACATAATAGTCTCCTGTAATTTGTTGAGTTCTTATTTTCATAGTTTCTCAAATAAGTTTCAACATCATTCAAATCTAATCTATCATAATATGTACCCAATGCTATAGCGTGATTTTTTCTAGTAGTGGCTATATTATCATCTTTTAAAATATCAGAGATAGTTCCATGTTCCTGTCCAAAATCATTCTGTTGTTCTATTATGTTTGTTATTTTATTTTCCTGGATACTTATCAAATCATCAATAGAATTTAAGTCTTTATTCACTTTCGAAAACCCATATATAGGAAAAAATTGACTCTTCTGTATTTTAATTTTATCGATTAATTCTAATAATTGATAATTAGACTCATCTAATATTTTAAAATACTTTTCCATAATTTCTGAAGTAGAATGATACTCATATTTTATTGTGTTAACAGAACCTATAGCTAGTACTTTCTCATTATTTTTTAGATTTTCTATATTTTCAGTAATACTTACCTGTATACCTGTATTACCTTTATATATATCTTGAACTATGCTTTGAACTTTTCTAATATCCATTGCAGATATAGGTAAAATTAAATCAGATAGTTCTTGGTATAGAGCTAAAAAATTATCTGTTTTTAATTTATTAATTCTTATTGTTTGAAACCCTTCTATATCTATGTCATGATCTGTAATCGTTGTGTTTTGTGAACCTTTAGTGTATTCAACAAGTAGAAAGTTATTACGTATCTTCTCTGCTTCATCAGTATTGGGATTTACATAAGAAAATATTGTCTTAAGAAGTTTCTTAATATTATTATCACTTACACTATATCCTAAAAATATTATAGGGTTATGAATAAACAATGATAATAATTGAGCTCTTATTAATTCGTATCTTTTTTCAAATCTTTCGTAATCATCATATGTAATTATTATTTTATCCGGATGCTTTACACATCCATGAATTTTATACACAGATCCATAAGGGTTACTTAGTAATATCTCATTTCCAATTAATGAATTAAATTCAAAAATTTCCTCTATAAATGTATCATAGTTTGTAGTTATAATTGAACTTATGTTTTTCCGTATTTTCTTTAATTCTAATATTTCTTTCGACATCTCTTCCTTGATACGATAGTCACTTAATATACTGGATAGATATATTTTAAATCTACTCACATGAATATCTTTCTTTATATAATCATAAAACTTTTTATTTGTATCTTGAAATCTTTCAGAAAAGTTTCCAGTTAATACTTTATCAAACTCTTCTTCAATACTCGTTGCAATCTTTGGATAGAGATGTCGATATTGATATTTTAGATCAAGATAATAGGATTCCTCACCTTTTAACTCATAGGCAGTATGTTCTAACAACTCATCCCAACTAAACGAATTTTCAATATACCTCATACTAAAACCTGTTCCAACAAACAAGATTGGGTGGTTTGTAAATTGTCCAACATAATCCTTTATATCCATTATTACATCATCCTTAATGTTGATTATTCTAACTCCTCTTTTGACATTTCATTATACATTTCAAATAATTTTTCCACCGCATCACTTTCCTTAGTTAAACGAACATCCATCCCGTACATTTTCATTACTAAACGATCGTTTTCTTGATGTGCTTTTCGTAACTCTGGCGGCATAATCAATTCATTATATAAATCAGCTAACGTCATTTTAGGATATTTTGCTCTTGCCTTTAGTATTTTATTAGCAGTTTCATTAAGCTGTTTCTTTTGTATATCAGTTAATGATATCCATGGAAAGTTATTATATACGATTGATGCCGAATATCTATAATCACTTTTTAATCTTCCTGAAACTGTTCGCATCCAAGACATATGAACATTGGATGATAAAATTGCAAAACTTGATAATGATGAGTCTGGAATAATCAATAATTGGTTACTAGCTATAACGTCATCCGATAAATAGCCAATTGGTATATATCTCCGATTTTCAGAACTAACAACAGGAATTGCAAGGTAATTATGATCAGGTTGTCTAATCTCTGCAAATTTTATTGGAGTATTTGCAGCTTCTAGAGTTCCTTTACGCTTACTTTTACTTCTCCATTTTTCAACATGGGTAATTTTTTCTTTTAAAATTCTACTTTCCTTTATCATGTCTATGTCTTCTTGCTTATAATCAAGCCATATGCAATATCTCGTAATTGAATTTATAAATTCTCTGGCTCCAATAAAAGGTTTTAAACATTTTTTTAAAAAAGGTTCTTTTTTGATAATCTCATTATATTCTTTCTCATCTATCGTGTAAGCACCATCATCTAGTGCAAAGCTGCCATAATTCATTCTTTCGACGTTAGATAATGGATTTCTTCGACTTTCTATAAATACATTTGGTGCATCTAGTAAATAACCATTGATATTTTTAGCAGGTTCTACTCTTTCACTGGAAACATAAATCTTCTTGTTCTTATTATGGATTTGTGAAAAACCAACAATAACACAATGAACAGCTGCCTTATCTTTTGCTTCACTATTCCAATTAAATGTTCGATATGCAAAATTTATGACTATTTTATAATCTTCGACTAAGTACTTCCATAATATTGGAACTTGCTGGCCCTGTGTAATTGAGTTTGTCGATACAAAGGCACATTTAATATTTGACTGGTTAATAAATTGGGCAGTTTTTCCATACCAACCAGCAACATAATCTAAGTTTCCAACTCCTTTTAATTTCCCAAAAACTTCTTTTAATTCTTCGGTTTGCTTCTCATTCATTAACCTTGCACCAAGAAATGGTGGATTCCCTATAATATAATTTAAGTCTCTTTTATCAACTATTTTATGCCAATTTATTTCAAGTGCATTACCTTCCACGATATTTGTGTAAGATTTTAGTGGTAAAAATTCCATATTTGAAAAGATAATATTTTGTGTTTCTTCAAACATTTGACTTTCTGCAATCCACAAAGCAGTTTTTGATACTGATACAGCGAAATCATTAATTTCTATGCCATGAAATTGATTAAGTTTTACTTTAATTAGATCTTCCCCGACGTCAAGTATTAAATTATCATCCATATATAATTTTATTGCTTCATTTTCTAGTCTTCTTAATTCTAAATATGTTTCAGTCAAAAAGTTTCCTGATCCTGAAGCTGGATCTAAAAATTTTAAATGTCCTAATTTTTTCTGAAATTCTTGTGCCCTTTTTCGAATTGTCGCTAGTTGTTTTAGTTGTTTAATCTCATTAAGTTCATTTTTTAACTCATCTAAAAATAATGGGTCGATAACTTTATGTATATTTTCAATAGACGTATAATGCATTCCACTTTCTCTTCGCTGGTCTGGGTTTAAAGTACTTTCAAATACTCCTCCAAAAATCGTAGGGCTAATTACGGACCAATCGAAACTACTTGATGCATTGTCTAATATTAGTTCTCTTAAGTGGTTAGTAAATTGTGGTATTTCAATATTATTATTTTTAAATAAATCCCCGTTCACGTAAGGAAACTTTGCTAACTTTTCATCTAAGTATGGATCTCTATCATCTAACTTTGTATTCAATACGTTAAACAAATCAATGATTGCATTTCGGAAATGCTTTTCATTGAATTCACACAAATAATCATATAGTGCACCCTTATTGCCAAACAACCCTGCATCTTCAGCATAAAAACAAAATACAAGACGTACAGATAATTGGTTTATACTTTCTAAACTGTGGGGATTATTAGGGTTTTTATATTGTTTCAATAACTCATCATAAATCTCCCCAACTAAATCCCCTGCTCTAATAGATACTTTGGTTTCTTTTTCTATCTGTTTATTAGTTTTTTCTAAAAGAATTTCCAAGCGATAATATTCATCCTTAAGATTCTCTAATAAAATAATTGCTGGCTCTGAGTTTGGGTTTTCCATATCATAAATGTGAAATTCTTTAAAATTACATATTATAATCCACCTTGGTCTTTTTGAGTAGGGTAATGTTGCAGAATAACGCATAGATTGTTGAAATGGTGTTAACACACTACCATCTGATTGTCTTATTCCTTTGTTTAAATCTCTATCCATCCCTTTTTGTTCAATTAAAATATTTGTCTTTTCAATATAACCATCAATATAACTTGTGTTATCCATCATATTTATTACAGAATCTTCAAAAGTAATATATTCGACAGGATTTTCAATACCGTATACATTTTGAAGTAAATCTAGCCAAAAAGATTGACTATCTTGTCGTTCATTTCCTCGTCCAGACCATCGTTTATAAAATTCTTCTGCCGCTTTTTTTCGTTCCCTCATGTTCATAATAATCACCCAATAGATAATAATTTCACTTCTGAATTTTGTTGGTTATCACATTTTAATTCAAATATACTATTTAACCTTTATTCAGTATCATCATTCACTCAATTTCTTCGAATTTCATTTCAATAACACTGCTGCAAACTCATTAAGAAACGCAAATATTTATTCCTTACAATTTGAGTAAATCTCCCTTGTAAGGATGCTCCAGCACAACTTTTAATTTCTTTAATATGTTTACGGCTTGTGATATCTTGTTATTTCAAAAATACATTATAAGTCACATCATATTTTACATGAAGATGATTAGTTATTTAAAACTAAAATGTACTTCTATAATATTGAGTAGTATTTCTTCTAAAATTTTTATAATCTCTCATTTGCCAACCTCGACTAAGTACTAGAGAATAATCACCATTTAATTAATGACTTTGTAGTTTCCCTGTATTCTTTATAATATTTGTATCTACATGAATTAACTGCAGTTGCTCATTCTCTTTAATGTTTGAAGAGAGGTCTCGATATGATGATTTTTTAGGAATATACTCATTATCATTCTCAAGAATTAATAAATATCCCTCGAGTACATCCTTTGCCATTAATACTGATTCTTCGAATGTATTCGCACAAGTTAATGCACCATCTAGATCAGGAAAACGTACATTATAACCTTCATTTTCACTTTCGATTATCGCATAATATTTGTATTCCATCTTTATCACACCCCAATTTTAAACTTCTTTATTTTTTAAAAAGATTGTATTTCAATTAGCACAAGCAATAAAGGTATAGATATAGTTGTTGAATAACCTATCTACTCACTATATTAACTCAATTAACCAGATGAAAGATATTCACCAGATTTTTAAATATAGAAAGTAAACAAAAATTCGAATTAATATTATGTCTAATCTCTTTATATAAATCCTATTGTAAATTTAATCTCAGTCACTATATAAACATACAAAATAATTTTCAAAGAATAATTCTATTACCATGATTACTTATTATTTTAATAAATTATACTTTAATAAGAAATAAAATGAGCAACAAATTAGTTGCTCTTCACCTTTTCTTAATAGAATTATAATTCTAGTCAATCAAGTTTTATAATTTTCTACGACTTTTATCTTACCCTTTCTCTTAATAATTTATCCTAATTTTTGTGTTTCTATTTAGGAATTACCTAAAATCTATAAATATCGTTCATAAATAAATTTTTCGATTCTTCATTTTTATTGTAATCTTTATTATGTTTGTTCATTTTTCTTTTATTATAATATTCATCAATTATTTCTACGGCACTTTTATATTGATAAATATCTTCGTAAATATCTCTCGCAATTACTTGTTCTTTATTTGCAAAATTAGTAAGTATTTGTAGTAATATTTTCGTATTACGGTTTGTAGTTGCTAAATCTTTTTTGATTTTTTCTAAATTACTATCTGTGACTAGTGGATCATTTTCTATAAAATTCTTAAACAAATGTTCTATTAATCTGCTAATAGAATTAAAATCATTGCTATTCCTAACATATTCTTTAATTTCTGAATATATATTTTCATCTATATGGATTGATGTATGCTTACGGTTAGTCATTAATATTTTCCTCCTCGTACTCGATAACTAATATATCTTTTAATAACTCTGCATGAATTTTATGCCATGCAATTAAACGACTTAGTGATTCATCTTGTCTAGATAATATTTTAACTAGACTATCTAAATTAGAATTAAACCTGAGTTCCATTGAATACACTTGATCATTTGCAGTCGCAGTATCAATAAAACTATTGATAAGTTCGTTTAGTGTTGTTTTCTTTTTATTTGCCAACGCTTTAATGAATGCGTGCTTTTCTTCTTTTAAATACAAAGTAAATTTCTTCATTGTTATCCTCCTTAAAATAATGTGGCATATTTGTGGTTAATATTATTTTTGCCACATACATGCCATTAAATTGAGTATCATATACCTCATCTATGCCATAAGCATGCTAAAATCATGCCATAATCACTCAAAATATACCGTTTTATGAGTAGAATGCATGTGGCATAAAAAGTGTCTAATTAAAATTCTCCAAAGCCTTTACAGGATTAGGTCGGCACTGCCGACCCGTGTAATTGGATAATGCGTTAGCAATAGCTATTTACCGTCAAATCCCCTTATGCTCTTTACAAATTTCTCTAGAATTGAGTGATTTTCCTCTTTAATTTATAACTTTTTAGTTTTCATTGTCCCGATTGTCCCAAAATTTGGGACAACTGGGACATAACTTTATACAAAATAATTATTTTTAATATTACTTATATCTGTCTCTGTGATAGCAAACCCTCTCTGTTGTCCATAATATTTTTTGTAATTTACTTTCTCTGTGTGATCTGTTTGCAATAATCTTTTCAATCTTAAATTTATCTTAGATGTTAAAGATTTGTTTTCTACTCTGTCATCTTTTAATAGAACTTCTCTTATTTCTCTCGCACAAATTTTATCTCTTAGGAAAAGATATTTGTCTTTCTCATCTGATTCATCGTATTCTTTTATAAAATTCCTTTTATCTTCTAGCAACATATAGTCCCAATCTAAAGGAACTTTTTTGATAAGATATTTTGCAATCTCTTCTTCTAATTCGTCTATAGCTGTAAATTGTTTCTGAATTTCTTTTAGGTAATCTTTCTCTTGTTCATTTAAATGATTCGTTTCATTCTTAAAAAAATAATACTTAGCTTCTGCCCATACTTGATTAACAACATCTTCTGTTAAATCATGAATATTTAATTTACTATTTGAATATAATCCTACTCTCATTGGAATAAATCTTCTGTTTCCAGTTTCATCTAATAAAAATGTTTCTTCGTTTGTTGTTCCAAAAAATACACAGTCTCTAATATGTCCAGTACTCTCACTAGCATATTTATTTCTAAAAGTATCAGTTGTAGCAGTGAGGACTTGTTTTAATCTTGCCATATCAGAATTGTTGTAAGCTGTTAATTCAGCTAATTCAATAATCCATGATTTTGCCATTTTAAAATAAGTTTCATCACCTTTAAAATTTTCCATACTATCATTAAACCAATCTTGTCCTATTTTTTTTAAGATTAGAGACTTTCCACATCCTTGTTTTCCAGAAAAAATTATAGTTGTATCATGGCTGTGTCCTGGGTTATAGATTTTTGCTACTGCACCAATCAAAGTTTTTTTAGTAATTGATCTGTTAAACCAGTTATCTTCAGCATGGATATAATCTATAAATAATCTTTCTAACCTCTCTACTCCATCCCATTTCAAATCATCAAGATATAATTGTATAGGATGTACATATCTTTCTGTTGCAGATATAGTTATAAAGTCTGCAAGCTTAGAACGATTATCGAACCCATAAAAATAATTCACATACATGTGCACTATTCCAAGATCCTTTTTTAAATCAAAAGTTTTATCTATCTCTCTCCTGTTTGTTCTCCATGGTGGACTTTTTAGAAGAATTAATGAACCCGTTCTTTCATCAATTCCAAAAAGATTATTTAAGTTTTTATCTTCATTAAAAATTTTATTTAGATTATGGATTGATCCTATGACCTTCTTATCCTTATTCTTGTACAGTTTATTTTTTATACTGTTATAATTTGTGTTATGATTATCAATGAACATTACCTTGTTCCTTTCTATAAGCAGATAGATGTCTGGTACACATCTATCTGCTATTTTTTAATCCCTTTTTACTGCCGACCAAATTTTTAAGCTGTATGATTTTCAAAAAAATCATCTATGTCCACTTTTCTAATCATTTCTATTCCAGCGACTTCGACTACACGCAATCCTTCATCTATAAATTTTTTTAAAGTATTGAAACTTACACCTACATACTCACATGCTTCCTTTTTATTCATATACAGTTTTTGCTTTTTGTTCCTATAGTCTGAATCATTTGTAGCTTCTATAATTGCTTGATTAATAACATCCTGTATAGCAATTATAGTTTCGTCTGAAATAATTAGTGGTATTTGCTTCTTCATATCTACCCCTCCTTTTATACAAGTTATATAGACATAATATAAATTATGCTTGTAAATAAAATATTATATGATGATTTATGAAATATCAAGCGAAAAATATTTTTTTTAATTATTAGTTGTATAATTATATGATATGATATTAATGAGGAGGTGTAGCATTGATAAAAGTTAATCTAAAAAAGATACTTAAAGAGCGTAAAATAAGTTTAGCCAAATTAAGTAAAGCAACTGGAATATCTACAAATGCTCTTAGTTCATTTCAAAATCAAAAAACTGAATCTGTATATTATCCAACTATAGAAGCAATCACAAAAGAACTAGATATATCAGTTGGTGAATTAATAGAACAAGTTGAAGAATATTATGAGGTAACAGTAGATATTAATGAGAAAGTAGTAGAAAGAAAGTCTTGCACAGCATTAGTTCATTTTACTGGTATAGAACATGATGCTACCTACACACATGAAATTAAATTTATATACCAATATCATTCGAATAGTTTTCTTGAGCAGTATAATCGTTTATTTATATACTTAAATGATGAATCGAACGGAGATCTCCCTGAAACTATACGTAATATTATTCACAATTTTGATTTCAACGAAAACGGTAAAGGCATTTATTATTGTATTGGTTATTTATTATTACAGGAACTTATGAAACTTCCTGATTTTTCATCTCTTACTGTAACGGATAAAGTTCTTTTAAATACGGATGCAATATCATATCTTCAATACACAGTTGAAGATACTCCTAGAGAAATTTATCGAAACACTGGAGAAGCTATGGAATATTCATTTAGAGAAATAATGAATTCACTATACCTAGTTACTGCTGACAGAAGTATTGAGTTTTTACCACATGATCCTCCAAGGAATATTCAATATGTACCGTATATCGAATCTTTAAATACATTAAGTTTTGTTTCAAAAGTAGAAGTTGATCAAAAAACCTTAGAAAGAAGATTGTTTATTTATTAATTCCTTTTTACTGCCGACCAGCAATTAAGGAAGGATATATAATGACAAGAATTAAAGAAATAAATTTAAAGAATGGAGAAAAACGTTACGAATTCAATGTTTATTTAGGTATTGATAAAGTAACTGGTAAGAAGAAAAGAACCACACGAAGATTCAAAAAGAAGAGAGAAGCAGAGATCGAACTGAGGAGATTACAGCTTCAGGGACTTGAAAATAGTACTCAAAATATACACAAATATACTTACAAAGATGTTTATTTAATGTGGATTGAAAACCATAGTACTGAGATTAGAGGAACTACATTAGCAAGTAAAGAAAGTAAATTTAATAAAAGAATCTTACCTAAATTTGGACGCATGCTAATTAAAGACATTACTCGCGTGTATTGCCAAGAAGTGGTTAATGAATGGTCTAAAGAGATGAAAGCATACAATGACTATGTCATTCAAGCAAGATTAGTATTCAATTATGCAATGAAATTAGAGTTAATAGACAAGAATCCTATGGACTATATAACATTGCCTAGTAGACGAGAAGAAAAAGTGTTTGTAGAACAATCTCGTAAATTTTTAACCAAAGAAGAGTTAAAACAGTTTATGATCTATCTTGATGAAGAAAACAAAACTCAGAACACATGTCTCTTCAGATTACTTGCGTTTACTGGTATGCGAAAAGGTGAAGTTCTCGCTTTACATTGGAGTGACATAAATTTTGTTAATAAAGACTTACTTGTAAAAAAGACACTTTCAAAAGTAAGAAATAAGCATGTTCTACAACCACCTAAAACTCGTGAATCGCATAGATGGATAGATATTGATAATCAAACCATTGATAAACTTTTACAATGGAAAGAAGAACAGAAACAACAATATAAAGAATATGGCTTTATGATCGCAAATGACCATGAACAACCTATCTTTGCAACTTATCATACTAGATTAAATGAAATGAAGTACATGCGTGTATCTACACCTAACGACAAACTTGAAGCATTCTTTAAACGTCACAAGGATTTACATCAGATACACGTCCATGGCTTCAGACATACCCATGCTTCGCTATTATTCGAATCAGGCGCAACCCTCAAAGAAGTACAAACTAGATTAGGACATAGTGATATAAAGACGACAATGGACATTTATACGCACATTACACAATCATCCAGAGAAAAATTAGCAGATAAATTTAATAGCTATGTCAATTTTTAAGGGGGATTATATGGACAACATACTATTTGATAAATTTATCAATATTTGTCGTGCATTAAATGATATTGATATAAAGCCTACATTAATGGGGTCTTTAGGTTTAGAGTTAGTTAGTGATAGAGAATGGTCGCCAAGTGACATTGATATACATGTTCCAGGTGACCCCCGTGGATGGGAAGCTCCTGATGAAGATAGAATATATAACTTTGAGCAGATTAATGCTGTAATGAATCAATTGGGCTTCTCTCTCATTGATCGACATGAGCATGAGTACTCAAATGGTGATATATCTATAGAATTTGGTTGCATCGATACCTTACCTGAATTCGCTGATATACAACTTTCTGAACTACAAGAACTGCATATTGATGGTGCAGAGTTCTTTGTTCCTACACTCGAACAGTATCTAAAAATATATAAAGCATCATCAAAGGATAGCTATAGAAATGATAATAACAACTTTAAGGATTTTGAAAAAATTGAATACTTAGATTTAAGAATTAACTAGTAACTGATGCTGGGGGTATTAACGGGGTATTATTTTTGTTTAAAAGTATAAAAAAAGCACTTCTCGAAAGTTTTCGAGAAGTGCTGTAAATACTGATACAACAACGTTCTTAACGTTTTGAGAACTGTGGAGAACGACGAGCCTTTTTAAGACCTGGTTTCTTACGTTCTTTCATACGTGGGTCACGTGTTAATAGTCCAGCTCTTTTCAGTGCTGAACGGTGTTCTGGATCTGCTTCTAGTAAAGCTCTTGCAATACCGTGACGGATTGCTTGTGCTTGACCAGTAAATCCACCACCGTGAACATTTACTAATACATCATAGTTACCTGCAGTTTCAGTTACTGCGAATGGTTGACTTAAATCTAAGATTAAACTTTCAAATGGAAGATAATCTCTCATGTCGCGTCCGTTTACTGTTACGTTACCTTCACCTGGTACTAAACGTACGCGTGCTACTGAATGCTTACGACGACCAGTTCCTAAATATTCTACTTTAGCCAAATGTTTTCCCTCCTAATCCTTAACCACGTAACTCGTAGTTTTCAGGTTGTTGTGCTACGTGTGGGTGATCTGCTCCACCGTATACGAATAATTTTTTACCTTGCTTACGTCCAAGTGGATTCTTAGGAAGCATTCCTTTGATAGAAGTTTCCAATAATCTCACAGGGTTGTTCTCTCTTAATTCACCAGCTGTAACTGATTTGATTCCACCTACGTGACCTGAATGTCTGTAGTAGATCTTTTGTGATTCTTTTTTACCAGTTAATTCGATTTCACCAGCATTGATGATGATTACATAGTCACCAGTATCAACGTGTGGTGTGAATGTTGGTTTATGTTTTCCGCGTAATAATGTAGCAACTTCTGTAGAAAGACGGCCGAGTGTTTTACCAGCTGCATCTACAACGAACCATTTACGCTCGATGTTTGACTCATTAGCCATAAACGTTTGACGCATATTATTTCCTCCTAAATCCATTCTATATTTCGTGTTTTTTAATAGTCGTTTTTGTCTTTTTATATTCATAATCTTAAAAGGTTCCGGGGCCTTATAATCATGGATGGATATAAAAATGTACCGTTAGTTATTATATAATTATCCACCAACAAAGTCAATATGATTGATAGATTTTATATGTCTTCATACCAGACTTTTTCCAAATATAGTCCTTCTGCCGGTGCTGTTTTTGGAATGATCGTTCTATCTTTCGCCTTCAGCATATTCAAAGTATCCGCTTCTCTTTTACCCTTACCGACTTCTAGTAGATAAGCCACGATGATTCTGACCATATTATATAGAAAACCCGTGCCGGTAATGACGATATCAATGCCGTCTGTTGTTTCTTCGATGTCGAGTTGTTTAATCTCTCTTACCTTATTTTTTATCTCAGCTTTCGCACTGGAGAATGTGGTGAAGTCATGCACACCGACAAAGGGTGCTGCTGCATCTCTCATTTTTGCTATATTTAAGGTCTCCATACAATGGGTCTTCAATCCTGCATAGAAAGGGTTTTTTTGACCAGTATAGATTTTGTAACGATAGGTTTTTCCCTTGGCATTAAATCTCGAATGAAAGTCGTCATCAACGATATCTACTTTTTTAATATAAATGTCCTCTGGCATAGATCTATTCAGAATAAATTGCCACTTATCTCGGGGTAAATCGATTGTCGTATCAAAGTGAATATATTGATCTAAGGCATGTACGCCACTATCAGTTCTAGACGCACCATGAAGTCTAGTATGCGCCTTATGCATGCGTTTGAGTTGTTTTTCTATAGTGCCTTGAACTGTACGGTAATCATGTTGATACTGAAAACCACTAAAGTTTTGACCGTTATAAGAAATATTTGCTCTTACTCTCATTTAATTCACTACCTTACCCATAATAATATCAATCCTAATATTAAGAGAATGATAATAGCGACCGTATCTTTTAACTGCCAGTTTAATACTCTGTAATGTGTTCGTCCTTCTTCACCCTTATAACCTCTCACTTCCATAGCAATTGCCATCTCATCTGCACGCTTAAAGGCAGACATGAACAAGGGAATGAATATCGGTACCAAGGCTGTAATTCTTGATTTTAAACTTCCCGTCATAAAAGTAGACCCACGGGCACTTTGTGCTTTAATGATTTTCTCTGTTTCATCCATTAGAGTTGGAATGAAACGTAATGAGATGGACATCATCATGGCGATTTCATGAACAGGTATCTTAACTGCTTTTAACGGTTTACATAGTTTTTCTATGGCATCTGTTAATTCTATTGGACTCGTCGTTAAGGTCATCAGTGTAGTGATAACTACTAGCAGTGCAAGTCGAATTGTAATATAAATCCCGGTAATCAAACCGTTGGATTCAATCGTAAAGAAGCCACCATCAACAAGTACTGTACCACCCTTGGTTAAGAATATATGCATCAAGAAGGTGAATATCAACAGTATCAAAACGAGTTTCAAACCATTGAAAAGGAAACGGACTGATAAGCCAGCAAGCTTAGTCATAGCCAGTACAAAAAGTATGAGTATACCGTACCCTAACCAATCATTTGCAAAGAACACAATAATCATAAAAAGAATAACTGAAATCAATTTAGCCCTAGGATCTAAACGGTGAATCATACTCTCACCAGGAATATACCGACCGAGTAACATAGAACTAAGCATGACTATCCCTCCACTCTTTATAGAGAGAAATAAAGTCCTTTATATTTAAAGGAATATCTTTAAGATATACCCCTTTTTTCTCGAGGTCCTTAGTCAGTCTAATAATATGTGGTATTTCTAGATTGTAAGCTGTCATAAAGCTTTCATCCGTTAAAATATCTGTCGTTCTTCCTTCTCTAACTAATTCTCCTTGATCCATCACCTTAACGGCATCTGTAAACTCTAATACATCATCCATATCGTGTGTAATCAAAATAACAGTCACATCAATCTTATTGAAGACATCATTAAATAATCGCATCGTCTCATCATGACTCACCGGGTCTAAGCCGGCTGTCGGTTCATCTAAAATTAGAATATCTGGTTCCATAGAGAGAATGCCTGAAATCGCTACTTTTCTCATCTGACCACCAGATAAATCAAATGGGCTACGTTCATAGAGTGTTTCTGGTACGCGGAGGAGTTCTAAGTATTGAAGTGCCTTTTCTCTTGCGTCTTCCTCACTGGCACCCATATTCATCGGACCAAACATGACATCTTTTAAGACTGTACTTTCAAACAATTGATGCTCCGGAAACTGAAACACCATACCTACTTTCATTTTAGCTTCATGAATCACCTTTTGCTTGGTCTTCTTTGAAAGCTTAGTGCCATCAACATTTAAGTCACCTGTTGTGGGTAAAATTAAACCATTCATTGTTTGAATTAATGTCGACTTACCACTACCTGTATGACCAATTAGTCCATAGAATTTACCTTTTTCAAACGATGTTTCAATCTGTTTTAAGGCTCTGAACTCAAATGGGGATTTAGGATTATATACTACACTCACATTATGAAAATCTATAATCATAGGCGTTCCACCAACATTTCATGCGTCAGGTAAGTTCCATCTAAAAGTGCTTCTGATAGTTCCATTGTATAAGGCACCTTCAAGTTACTTTCTTTTAGCAGGTCTTTGTCCCTGTATATTTCATCAATGGTACCCTCAGCGACTGCTTTTCCTTGGTTCATAACAACAATTTTGTCACTTCTATATATTTCAGTCAGATCATGTGTGATATATATGATGGTCGTTTCCAAACGTTCATGCAAATCACAAAGTATGCTCAACACTTCTTGTCTACCTTTTGGATCTAACATAGAAGTCGCTTCATCAAGAATGAGGACTTCCGGTTTCATAGCCAAGGCTCCCGCAATCGCAATTCTTTGTTTTTGTCCACCTGATAAACGATGCGGCTCGTGTTTTTTAAAATCAAGCATATCGACTAACTTTAATGCATAGTCTGTTCTTTCAATCATTTCTTCTCTTTCTATGCCCATATTCTCTAAGCCAAAGGCGACATCATCTTCCACTGTTGCGCCAACAAATTGATTATCAGGATTTTGAAACACAATTGCAAAACGACTACGCAAGTCTCTCATATTATCATTATTTAACTGTATACCGTCTACATATATATTTCCTTCATAGGATTCGATAATACCCATCAGGACTTTAACAAGCGAACTTTTACCAGAGCCATTATGCCCGATAATCGATGTCCACTTCCCTTTTTCAAAGTTAATGGAGATATGATCAAGAGCATATGCTTCTTCTTCTCTATACTTAAAAGCGACATTCTCTAGTTTAATCATATCTCCACTCCTTAAAAATTTATGTAAAAAAAGCGCGTACCCTGCAATAAGAGTCGCGCACTGATTATTTACTGCAGGATACGTCGAGCTAGACGAAAGAGCCCTGATGGGCTCATCATCATAACACTCACTCTGCTTTTAAGAATTTACGCTTCTTCAGTTGTAACTGGAGCGCCTTCTACGAATTCAATAATTACAAGTTCAGCTCCGTCACCGCGACGGCTACCAAGTTTCTTAATGCTTGTATAACCACCTTGACGATCAGCGAAACGTGGAGCGATATCTTCAAATAACTTTTGAAGTGCATAACTTGTTGAACCATCTTCATTGATGATTTCTACGTTGCGTACAGTTTGACCAGCACGTCTTTTAGCTGCTAAGTCGCCTTTTTTACCAAGTGTAACAAGACGGTCAGCTAATTTACGAAGTTCTTTAGCACGATCTTCAGTTGTAGTGATTCTTTCACTAACGATTAAAGACGTCGCTAAGTCGCGTAACATTGCTTTTCTTTGGTCAGATGTACGTCCAAGTTTTCTGTAACCCATTATTTCTCCTCCTTTATGACTAGTCTTCTTTCTGTAGACCTAAGCCTAAGTCTTCAAGTTTAAATTTAACTTCTTCAAGTGACTTACGTCCTAAGTTACGTACTTTCATCATATCAGCTTCTGTTTTATCAGTGAGTTCCTGAACAGAGTTGATACCAGCACGTTTTAGACAGTTGTATGAGCGTACTGACAAGTCAAGTTCTTCAATTGACATCTCAAGTACTTTTTCTTTCTGATCTTCTTCTTTTTCGATCATGATTTCAGCATTTTGAGCTTCATCAGTAAGACCAACAAAGATATTTAAGTGTTCAGTTAGAATTTTAGCACCTAATGATACAGCTTCTTGAGGCGTAATTGAACCATCTGTCCATACGTCTAAAGTAAGTTTATCGAAGTTTGTACTTTGTCCTACACGTGTATTTTCAACCGTATAATTCGCACGTTCTATCGGTGTGTAGATAGAGTCGATTGGAATTACACCAATTGGCATATCAGCTTTATTGTTGCCATCTGCAAGTGTGTAACCTCTACCACTATCAGCAGTCATGCGTAATTTCAAGCTTCCACCTTTAGATACTGTTGCAATCTTAAGATCTCTGTTTAAAATTTCAACATCACTATCATGAGTGATATCAGCTGCAGTAACGACACCTTCACCGCTGAAATCAATTTCTAAAGTTTTCTCATCTTCAGAGTAGATTTTCAGTGCCAGGCTCTTGATGTTGGTAATAATTGTAGTCACGTCTTCAACAACATTGTCGATTGTCGAAAACTCATGAAGTACATTTTCTATTTCAATCGTCTTAACTGCCGCACCTGGTAATGATGATAAAAGAATGCGACGCAAGGAGTTCCCAAGTGTTGTTCCATAACCTCTTTCCAAAGGTTCTACAACAAACTTACCAAACTTAGAATCTTCCGATACTTCTACTGTCTCAATTCTAGGTTTCTCGATTTCGATCATGTGTAACATATCCTCCCTTTAAACGCCGAAAATATTAGAAAATTATATTGTTCCCAACTACTTAAGCGATTAAATAATTATTATACACGGCGGCGTTTAGGTGGACGGCAACCATTGTGTGGAACTGGAGTTACGTCTTTAATAGCTGTAATCTCAAGACCAGCAGATTGAAGTGCTCTGATTGCTGCTTCACGTCCCGCACCAGGACCTTTTACTGTAACTTCTACAGTTTTAAGACCGTGTTCCATCGCTGCTTTAGATGCTGTTTCAGAAGCCATTTGTGCTGCGAAAGGTGTAGATTTTTTAGAACCTTTAAAACCTAAGGCACCAGCAGATGACCATGATAAGGCATTACCGAACTCGTCAGTGATTGTTACGATTGTATTATTAAATGTTGAACGGATATGTGCAATTCCTGCTTCGACATTCTTTTTCACTCTGCGTTTACGACTAGTTTGTTTGCGAGCCATTTGTTATCCTCCTTTACTAAAGTAAGCTATTTATTTCTTCTTGTTCGCTACTGTTTTGATTGGTCCTTTACGTGTTCTTGCATTGTTTTTAGTCTTTTGACCATTAACAGGCAAGCCACGACGGTGACGCATACCTTTGTATGATCCAATTTCCATTAAGCGTTTAACGTTAAGGTTTGTTTCACGGCGTAAGTCACCTTCAACTTTGTAACCATCAACGACTTCACGGATTTTGTTTAATTCATCTTCAGTAAGGTCTTTAACACGAGTACTTTCATCAACTGAAGCTTCAGCTAAAATTTTAGCAGCTGTGCTTGGTCCAATACCGTATACGTAAGTTAAAGAGATTACAACACGTTTGTCACGTGGTACGTCAACTCCTGCAATACGAGCCATATTTTTGCACCTCCAAATTATATATTAACCTTGTTTTTGTTTGTGTTTAGGGTTTTCACAGATTACCATTACTTTTCCTTTTCTGCGGATAACTTTACATTTCTCACAGATAGGTTTAACTGATGGTCTTACTTTCATGTTTTTTACCTCCTTAGAATATGGAGTCTCTTATTTAAAACGATAAGTGATTCTGCCACGTGTTAAGTCATATGGTGACATTTCAACTGTTACCTTATCACCAGGAAGTATGCGTATATAGTTCATACGAATTTTACCTGATACATGAGCTAAGATCTCATGACCATTTTCTAATTCTACTTTGAACATTGCATTTGGTAAAGTATCAAGCACTGTACCTTCCAGTTCAATTACATCTTGTTTACTCACTTTTTATCCTCCTTATACAGCATTTCAATTCCGTATTCGAAATTTGCTCTAGGTGACGATTCACTACGTCTAATAACGACTCACTCGTATACATATAGACAATAAACATTCACCTAAAGGCTGCGAAGGTGAATATCTCTATAAGTCATTAAGAATTTCATCGATTTCCTCGAATACTTCTTCTATATCTTTTGAGCCATCTACAGTAGACAGAACTCCAAGTTCTTTATAGAAATCTAAAAGCGGTGCTGTTTGTTTAACATTAACTTCAAGACGGTTCTGAACAGTTTCAGGATTATCATCTTCGCGTTGGTAAAGTTTACCGCCATCTAAATCACAGATACCCTCTGTTTTAGGTGGGTTAAACACGAGGTGATAAGTTGCACCGCAAGTTTCACAGATGCGTCTACCTGTCAGTCTATTCATTAACTCTTCTTCAGGCACCTCGACGTAAATCGTTTGGTCGATTTGAGAACCTAACTCTTCCATAATCTTATTAAGGGCTTCAGATTGTTCAACAGTTCTTGGGAAACCATCTAACAAGAAACCACCTTTAGCATCACTTTGAGATAGGCGCTCTTTGACGATACCGATTGTTACTTCGTCAGGAACAAGTTCACCTTGATCCATAAATTCTTTAGCTTGTTTCCCTAAATCCGTCTCGTTTTTAATAGCGAGTCGGAACATGTCTCCCGTAGAGATATGAGGAATTGAATGTTTCTTAATTATCTTGGCAGCTTGAGTGCCTTTACCGGCACCTGGCAAGCCCATAATAATAATATTCATCTATATTTCCTCCTGCTTATCTGCGCTTTCTAAATCCACGATATTCCCTCTGATTCGCTTGTGCTTCCAGTTGTTTCATCGTTTCAAGTGCAACACCGATAACGATGAGTAGACTTGTACCGCCGATTTGAATCGCTTGTGGTAAATCCATAAACTTAGTAATCAACAGTGGCAAGATCGAAATACCTGCTAGGAATAATGAGCCAACAAATACTAATCTATATAGTACTGAAGTGATATAATCCTGAGTATTTTTACCCGGTCGAATGCCCGGAATATAGCTGCCTTGCTTTTTCAAGTTGTCAGCCATTTTCTCTGGGTTCACTTGCACAAATGAATAGAAGTAAGCAAATGCAATAATTAGAACAACGTAAAAGATCATTCCTACCCAATCAGATGGGTCAGCAAATCTTGCGACAGTCTGTGCCCAGTTAGCATCCGGGAAGAATAGTGTTAAAGTCTGTGGCATCATTAAGAATGCCATGGCAAAGATTACCGGGATAACACCTGCTGGATTCACTTTCAATGGTAAGAAAGTGGCTTGCGGTGCAAGCTGTGAACCTGCATTTCTTTGACCTTTTGCATACTGAATTGGGATTTTACGAATTGCTTGTAAGATAAACACCGCAAAGGCTGTGAGTAATAATAGGAATATTACTAAACCTGCAATTTGCAGAACCGCCATTGTCGTATCCGATGTGCCAGTAAATCTAGACTGGAACAATTGAATTAATGCACTTGGTAAAGCACCAAGTATCCCAGCAAAGATAATGATTGAAATACCATTACCTACACCATGAGATGTGATTAACTCACCCATCCATAAAAGGAAGGCAGTTCCTGTTGTTAAGATTAATGCGATCAGCAAGTACGATCCAATGTTGTTATTTTCAATTAGTGCGCCTCCGAACATTTGGTTAAATGCGAAAGACATACCAATTGCTTGAATAAAAGCTAAAACGATCGTGAAATACCTTGTAAACTGAGCAAGTTTCTTACGGCCAACTTCGCCCTGTCTTGCCCACTCAGCAAACTTTGGCACTATATCCATCTGTAACAACTGAGTAACAATTGATGCTGTGATATACGGCATAATCCCCATTGCGAGAATAGAGAAGTTACTCAGCGCGCCACCACCGAACGTATTCATTAAGTCCAGGA
Organism: Jeotgalicoccus huakuii; assembly: GCF_036665975.1. Taxonomy (NCBI): domain Bacteria; kingdom Bacillati; phylum Bacillota; class Bacilli; order Caryophanales; family Staphylococcaceae; genus Jeotgalicoccus; species Jeotgalicoccus huakuii. The sequence goes on from NZ_JAVIYN010000002.1 coordinate 81,746, forward strand.
CACCTCCACTAGAAGCACCCGTGTCAAATACGCTTGGGTCAACGCCTGGAACAGGAATATAAGTTCCTATCTTAAAGATAATCAGCATGGCCAAAGTGAAAAGTATCTTATTACGTATTTCTTTAATTTTAAAGAAATTCGATATCTTGCCGATCATTAGATCACCTCGTGAGTTCCGCCTTGTTGCTCAATAGCTTCTTTAGCTGAACTAGAAAATTTGTGCGCTTTTACAGTTAATTTCTTATCAAGGCTACCGTTACCAAGAATTTTAATTCCAGCTTTTTCATTTTTAACAAGACCTGTCTCAACTAAGAGTTCAGGTGTTACTTCTGTACCATTGTCGAAACGGTTTAGTGAATCAACATTGACAACTGCGTATTCTTTACGGTTAATGTTTGTAAAACCGCGTTTAGGAATACTACGGAATAATGGTAATTGACCACCTTCGAAAGTAAGGCTCACTTTACCACCAGAACGTGATTTTTGTCCGTTATGACCACGACCAGATGTCTTACCGTTACCTGATGACATACCGCGTCCTACTCTGTTACGTTTGTTACGCGCGCCTTCAACTGGTTTAAGTTCGTGTAATTTCATCTTCGCACCTCCTATATCATTTTATCATTAAATTTCTTCTACTGTAACTAAATGACTAACTTTGGCAATCTGACCTCTAAGTTGAGGTGTATCTTCGTGTTCAACAGTTTGGTGCATTTTCTTAATACCTAATGACTTCACTGTTTGTCTTTGAGTTTCAGGTTTACCAATAATACTTTTAGTGAGGGTAACTTTCACTTTTGCCATTGACTATTCCCTCCTTAGTTTAGAATCTCTTCTACAGTTTTATCTCTAAGCTTAGCCACTTCTTTAACATCTTTAAGTTCAGTTAAGCCTGTAAGTGTTGCACGAACAACGTTAATTGGTGTATTCGCACCTAATGACTTGCTTAGGATGTCAGTAACACCTGCAAGTTCAAGTACGGCACGTACTGGACCACCAGCGATAACCCCTGTACCAGGAGCAGCAGGTTTCATGAATACGTTACCTGATGAGAAACGACCTTTAATTTCGTGTGGAATTGTACCGTTAACGATAGGTACTTCAATAAGATCTTTCTTCGCAGCTTCGATTGCTTTTTTAATTGCTTCAGGTACCTCTTGGGCTTTACCTGTACCGAAACCTACGCGACCTTTTCTGTCACCAACTACTACTAAAGCTGAGAAACGGAAACGACGTCCACCTTTAACAACTTTTGCGATACGGTTGATTGTTACAACGCGTTCTTCAAACTCTTGTACTTTCTCTTCTTTCTTGTAAGCCATGTTTATTGTCCCTCCTTTTTTATTAGAAATCCAGTCCGTTTTCACGTGCTGCATCAGCTAATGCTTTCACACGTCCATGATATAAATATCCACCACGGTCAAATACTACTTTTTCGAAACCTTTGTCTTTTGCACGAGTTGCAATAAGAGCGCCGACTTCTTTAGCTGCTTCTACGTTTGAACCTAGTTCACCTTTGAACTCTGGATCTTGTGTAGATGCGCTTGCAAGTGTAATTTGCGCAGTGTCATCAATTAATTGAGCATAGATATGCTTGTTTGAACGATAAACATTTAAACGTGGTCTTTCAGTTGTGCCTGAAAGCATGTTACGCACGCGGCCATGTCTTTTTTGACGAACTTTATTCTTGTCAATTTTCGCGATCATTGATGGTCACTCCTCACTTATTTATTATTTACCAGTTTTACCTTCTTTACGGCGAACAAGTTCACCTTTATAGCGAATACCTTTACCTTTATAAGGTTCTGGTGGACGTACACTACGGATGTTTGAAGCTAAAGCTCCAACTTCCTCTTTATTAATACCTTCGATTTTGATGTTAGTGTTACCTTCTACAGAAATCTGAAGGTTTTCACCTGATTCAAACTCAACAGGGTGAGATAAACCAACGTTTAATGAAAGTTTATTACCTTGCATTTGTGCACGGTAACCAACACCGATTAGTTCAAGTTCTTTTACAAAACCTTGTGAAACACCTTCAACCATGTTGTTGATAAGTGCACGAGTAGTACCGTGTACTGTACGGTGTTCTTTAGAATCACTTGGGCGTACTACTTCTAGTGTAGTATCTTCAAGATTGTATGTCATTTCTTCATTGAATGTGTTAACTAATTCACCTTTAGGGCCTTTAACAGTAATTGTATTACCCTTGATGTCGATAGTTACATCACTTGGAATGTCAATAAGACGTTTACCAACACGACTCATTACTTTGCACCTCCTATAATATTAATTACCAAACGTATGCGAGAACTTCCCCGCCAAGATTTCTTTTACGTGCTTCTTTGTCTGTAAGCACACCTTCTGAAGTAGAGATAAGCGCAATTCCAAGACCGTTAAGTACTCTTGGTAATTCTTCTCTCTTAGCATAAACACGTAGACCAGGTTTAGAAATACGTTTTAAACCAGTGATAACGCGTTCGCTATCGTTTGAATATTTCATGAATACGCGGATAATACCTTGCTTGTCATCCTCGATAAATTCTACGTTTTTTACAAAACCTTCAGTTTTTAAGATACCTGCGATTTCTTTCTTAATGTTTGATGCAGGGATTTCTAAAGTTTCATGTCTAACAATGTTCGCATTTCTAATGCGTGTTAGCATATCTGCAATTGGATCTGACACTGTCATTTAAGTTGCCTCCTTTCGAATAATGTTTCTTACCAGCTTGCTTTTTTAACGCCAGGAATTTGCCCTTTGTAAGCAAGTTCTCGGAAACAGATACGGCAAAGCTTGAATTTACGAATTACTGAGTGTGGGCGTCCACATCTTTCACAACGTGTATATTCTCTAACTTTGAATTTTTGTTCTTTTTGCTGTTTAGCAATCATTGATTTTTTAGCCACTATTTCGCCTCCTTAGATCTTACTTTTGGAACGGCATACCGAATTGTGTTAGCAGTTCACGAGCTTCTTCGTCCGTGTTAGCTGTTGTTACAATTACAATATCCATACCGCGTACTTTTGATACTTTATCGTAGTCAATTTCAGGGAAGATAAGCTGTTCTTTAACACCTAGCGTGTAGTTTCCGCGGCCATCAAATGCCTTTTTAGAAATACCTCTAAAGTCTCTTACACGTGGAAGTGAAACCGAGATTAATTTGTCTAGGAATTCATACATTCTTTCTCCACGTAGTGTTACTTTAGCACCGATCGGCATACCTTCACGAAGACGGAAAGTAGCGATAGATTTTTTCGCTTTAGTGATAACTGGTTTTTGACCTGTGATTGCAGTTAATTCCTCAACAGCTGTGTCGAGTACTTTTGCGTTTTGTACAGCGTCACCAACACCCATATTAACAACGATTTTTTCGATTTTTGGTGCTTGCATTACAGAAGTGTAATTAAATTTATTTACTAACTCTTGTTTAATTGTTTCATTGTATCTATCTTTTAAACGTGCCATTTATGTGACCTCCTTCCGTTTGAACCTTATTTAATTTCTTTACCTGATTTCACAGCGATTTTCACTTTTTTACCATCTTTGATTTCATGACGGATACGAGTGCGTTCACCTGATTCAGGGTCAACGTGCATAACGTTAGAAACATGAATTGGCGCTTCTACCTCTAGAATCCCGCCTTCTGGGTTCATTTGAGATGGCTTCTGGTGTTTCTTAACGATGTTTACATTTTCAACAACGACACGGTCTTCTCCAGGAATTGCTTTTAATACATTCCCTTTTTTACCTTTGTCTTTCCCGCTGATTACAATGACTTGGTCACCTGTTTTTACGTGCATAGTTGTCGCACCTCCTTCGGATTAAGATTATAGTACTTCTGGTGCTAATGAGATAATCTTCATGAAGTTACCTTCGCGAAGTTCACGAGCAACTGGTCCGAAAATACGAGTACCTCTTGGACCTTTATCATCACGGATGATTACGCATGCGTTCTCATCGAATTTAATATATGAACCATCTTCACGACGGATACCTGTTTTTGTTCTAACGATGACAGCTTTAACAACTTCACCTTTTTTGACAACACCACCTGGTGTTGCATTTTTAACAGTTGCAACTATTACGTCACCGATGTTAGCTGTTTTACGACCAGTACCACCAAGTACTTTGATTGTAAGTACTTCACGAGCACCAGAGTTGTCAGCAACTTTTAAGCGGCTTTCTGACTGAATCATGCGTGATTCCCTCCTTCTGTTTCAAGTATTATATAATTACAGACTCTTTAACGATTTCAACAAGACGGAATCGTTTAGTCGCTGATAATGGACGTGTAGCCTCAATTCTTACGATGTCGCCCATTTTCGCTGTATTGTTTTGATCGTGTGCTTTATATTTCTTAGAATATCTAACACGTTTACCGATGATCGGGTGTTTTTTGTAAGTTTCAACGAGTACCGTTACTGTTTTATCCATTTTGTCGGATACTACGCGGCCCTGGAGAACTTTACGTTCGTTTTTCTCTTCCACGATTTGGACCTCCTCTAATTATTGATTCGCTTGTGCTTCAGCAATCTCTCTTTCACGAACCGTCGTTTTCATTCTAGCGATAGTTTTTCTAACTTCTTTGATACGAGCAGTGTTCTCTAGCTGACCTGTAGCTAGCTGAAAGCGCAGATTGAAAAGTTCTTCTTTCAATTCTTTGACATTTGATTCAATTTCAGAATTCGTTAAATCACGGATTTCTTTAGCTTTCATTCGTATCACCACCTAATTCTTCACGTTTAACGATCTTAGTCTTAACTGGAAGTTTGTGGCTCGCAAGACGAAGTGCTTCTTTAGCAACCTCTTCTTGAACACCTGCAACTTCAAACATAATACGGCCTGGTTTTACAACTGCAATCCAACCTTCGATTGCCCCTTTACCAGATCCCATACGTACTTCTAAAGGTTTTTTTGTATATGGCGTGTGCGGGAAGATGTTGATCCATACTTTACCGCCACGTTTCATGTAACGTGTCATTGCAATACGCGCTGACTCAATTTGTCTTGCAGTAATCCAAGATGTTGTTGTAGCTTGTAGCCCGTATTCACCAAAGCTTACTTGATTTCCGCCTTTTGAACGTCCTTTAGTATCCGGACGGTGCTGACGACGGTATTTTACTCTTTTTGGTAATAACATTCCAATTTTCCTCCTTACTTATTTATTATTCTTTGTAGGAAGAACTTCTCCACGGTAGATCCATACTTTGACACCTAGTTTACCGTAAGTAGTGTCTGCTTCTTCGTGTGCGTAGTCAATGTCTGCACGAAGTGTATGAAGTGGAACTGTTCCTTCACTGTAGCCTTCAGCACGTGCGATATCTGCACCGCCTAAACGTCCTGATACTTGAGTTTTGATTCCTTTAGCGCCAGATTTGATTGCTCTTTGAAGCGCTTGTTTTTGTGCTCTTCTAAATGAAACACGGTTTTCTAATTGACGTGCAATGTTTTCAGCAACAAGTTTAGCATCCATATCAACTTTCTTGATTTCAATAACATTGATATGAACTTTCTTGCCAGTTAGGTTAGTAAGAGCTGTACGAGTTTTGTTAATCTCGCTACCACCTTTACCGATTACCATACCTGGTTTACCTGTGTGCAATGCAATGTTAACTCGGTTTGCAGCACGTTCGATTTCTACTTTAGAAATTGATGCATCTTTGAGATTAGTCTCGATATATTTACGAATCTTTAAGTCTTCGTGTAATAGAGTTGAGAAATTTTTGTCAGCGTACCAGTTTGCTTCCCAGTCACGGATGACACCTACACGAAACCCAATTGGATTTATCTTTTGGCCCAAGTTAATTACCTCCTTATATTATTAAGCGTTCTCTACTTCTTGATTTTCTTCAGTATCTACTTCGTCTGCATATTCTTTTACAACTACTGTGATGTGACTTGTACGCTTGTTGATTTTAGAAGCACGGCCTTGAGCACGTGGACGGAATCTTTTAAGCGTTGGTCCTTCATCTGCATAGATTTCAGAAATATACAAGTTATCGATATCCATATCGTAGTTATGTTCTGCGTTAGCAACTGCAGATTTAACTAATTTCTCCACTACCGGTGAAGATCTCTTGTTTGTAAGTTTTAAGATTGAGATCGCTTCTCCAACTTCTTTACCTCTTACTAAGTCAGCAATAAGACGTACTTTACGTGGCGCGATTCTCACAGTTCTAGCAACAGCTTTTGATTGCATGAGTCTTTCCTCCTTTACCGCATATGGTTAGTGTTTATCTTCTTGTTTTCTTGTCGTCAGCTGCGTGACCTTTAAACGTTCTTGTTGGTGCAAATTCACCAAGTTTGTGGCCAACCATATCTTCTGTGATGTACACAGGTACATGTTTACGTCCGTCGTATACTGCAATTGTATGTCCGATAAAGTTCGGGAATACTGTTGAACGGCGTGACCATGTTTTAATTACACTTTTTTTGTTACCTTCGTTTTGAGCCTCAACCTTGTTCATAAGGTGTTGGTCGACGAAAGGTCCTTTTTTAAGACTGCGTGCCATGTAGGCGCCTCCTTCCAATAATGCGTGCGGAGTAAATCCGCACACTTAACTCATTTATTTTTTACGTCCTCTAACGATTAACTTGTTAGAACGGTTCTTACCTTTACGAGTTTTCTTACCAAGCGTAGGTTTACCCCAAGGTGAAACTGGAGATGGACGACCGATCGGTGCTCTACCTTCACCACCACCGTGTGGGTGATCGTTAGGGTTCATTACAGAACCACGTACTGTAGGGCGTTTGCCTTTCCATCTAGAACGTCCGGCTTTACCAACGTTAACAAGTTCGTGTTGCTCGTTACCAACTTGACCGATTGTTGCACGGCAAGTAAGTAAGATCATACGTACTTCACCTGAAGTTAGTTTAACTAGTGCATATTTACCTTCTTTACCTAGTAATTGTGCACTTGCACCTGCAGAGCGAGCGATTTGACCGCCGGCACCTGGTTTAAGTTCAATGTTATGAATTGTAGTACCCATTGGGATATCAGAAAGCACTAATGTGTTACCTACTTTAATATCCGCATCAGCACCACTCATAAGTTCAGTACCAACTTTAAGTCCTTTTGGTGCAAGAATGTATCTCTTTTCACCATCTGCATAAGCAACTAACGCAATGTTAGCTGAACGGTTTGGATCATACTCTATAGTTTTAACTGTTGCAGGAATTCCATCTTTGTTACGTTTGAAGTCAATAATTCTATAATGACGTTTGTGTCCGCCTGCTTGGTGACGCACTGTAATTTTACCTTGGTTGTTGCGTCCCGCTTTTTTCGGAAGCGGCTGTAATAATGAACGTTCAGGAGTCGTTGAAGTGATTTCAGCGAAATCTAAACCAGTCATATTACGACGACCATTCGTGGTAGGCTTATATTTTTTAATTGCCATCCTCGTTATACCTCCTTAATGGTATGTGTTTATATTTAATTAGAAGATTTCGATTGAACCTTCTTTAAGTTTTACAATCGCTTTTCTTCTTCTGTTTGTATAGCCTTCGTAACGGCCCATACGTTTTTTCTTAGGTTTAACATTCATAATGTTAACTTTATCTACTGTTACATCGAAGATTTCTTCGATAGCGTGTTTAACTTGTGTTTTGTTCGCTCTGACGTCTACATCAAATGTGTATTTGTCTTCTGACATTAAGTCAGCAGAACGCTCAGTAATTACTGGGCGCTTGATAATGTCGCGTGCATCCATTATACAAGTACCTCCTCTGCTTTTTTGATTGCTCCTTCAGTGAAAATCACATGGTTAGCAGATAGGATATCTAGTACGTTAAGACCGGCTGGAGTTAACACTTTAACACCAGGGATGTTACGTGTTGATTTTTCAACAACTTCGTCTTTAGTATCAAGTACTAGAAGTACTTTCTTAGCAGCACCAAGATTTTCAAGAACTTTTACGAATTCTTTAGTTTTTGGCGCTTCCATTGCTAGGCTATCTACCACTTGGAATACTTCTTCGTTCACTTTAGCTGAAAGTGCTGAACGAAGTGCAAGTTTTCTCATTTTCTTAGGCATGCTGTAACCATAAGATCTTTTAGTTGGTCCGAATACTACACCACCACCACGGAATTGTGGCGCACGGATTGTACCTTGACGTGCATTACCAGTACCTTTTTGTCTGAATGGTTTTTTACCACCACCGCGAACTGCAGAGCGGTTTTTTACAGCATGATTACCTTGTCTTAATGAAGCTCTTTGTAAGTTAACTGCTTCAAAAAGTACGTGTTGGTTTGGCTCAATACCAAAAATATCTTGGTTTAATTCAATAGAACTTACTTTAGTTCCTTCTTTTGATAAAACATCGATTGCCATGTGTTTATCCTCCCTTCCTTATTACTTATTACCTTTTTTAATTGATGATGAGATTTTTACAAAGCTCTTTCTAGGGCCAGGTACGTTACCTTTGATAAGAATAACGTTTTTGTCAGCGTCAACGCGTACAATCTCAAGGTTTTGCATTGTGATTGTTTTACCACCAGTTTGTCCAGGTAATTTTTTACCTTTAAATACTCTTGACGGGCTCGCAGCCATCGCCATAGCACCTGATTTTCTGTGGTAGCGTGAACCGTGGCTCATTGGTCCGCGTGCAAAGCCGTGGCGTTTAATAGAACCTTGGAAACCTTTACCTTTTGAAGTTCCCGTCACGTCTACAAAATCACCTGTCTCAAATGTATCAACAGTGACTTCTTGACCTACGTTGAATTCGTCTACGTTTAGGTTCTTGAATTCACGTACGAAGCGCTTAGGAGCAGCACCTGATGCTTTAGCATGGCCTGCTTCTGCTTTGTTTGCATACTTGTTACTTCTTGCTTTCGCGTTATATTCGCGTTTGTCGTCAAAACCGATTTGAATCGCGTTATAACCGTCTGTTTCTTCTGTTTTCTTCTGAACTACTACGTTACCAGCAGCTTCTACTACTGTTACAGGGATTAATTCTCCGTTTTCACCGAAAACTTGAGTCATCCCAATTTTTCTACCTAAGATTCCTTTGGTCATCGAAAGTCGCACCTCCTATAATTTATAACTTGATTTCGATGTCTACACCTGATGGTAAGTTTAAGCCCATTAGAGCATCAACTGTTTTTGGTGTAGGGTTTAAAATGTCGATAAGACGTTTGTGTGTACGTTGCTCGAATTGTTCACGAGAATCTTTGTACTTGTGTACCGCACGGATAATCGTGTAAACAGTTCTTTCAGTTGGTAACGGAATTGGTCCGGATACATCTGCACCTGAACGTTTAGCCGTTTCAACGATTTTTTCTGCTGATTGATCCAGCACTCTGTGATCGTACGCTTTCAAACGAATACGAATTTTTTGTTTTGCCATTATTTATACCTCCTTATGGTCGTCATCCTATTATGGTAGACTCTCTCAGCGAAAATTTTCTCACGCATCAGCCATGGCAATGCGGCCGGGTGTGTCAGTAACCTCTCGCGTCATCGATGTGTGAGGCGCATGAAATCAGCACTTCACCTATAAAGGACACATTGGTGTCCACTCAAGTCCAACGTTAGATATGATACAGCAAAACAGCGAAGAAATCAATAGTATTCTAGAGATTTCTTCGCTATTTTAATTAATTATATCTTTTCTTCTATATTAAGTACTATTAGTTCTAGTTTATAAAGACAAAGTACAGTATGAATACCACGAAAAGTCCATACATAATCGGGTCAATCTCTTTACGTCTACCTGCCATAATCATCGTAATTGGGTAGAAGATAAAACCAACCGCAATACCTGTCGCTATACTATAGGTTAAAGGCATCATGAAGACAGTTAGAAAGGCAGGTACCGCAACTTCAAAACGTCCCCAGCTAATTTTAGATAAGTTAGAAGCCATTAATATTCCTACTATTATAAGTGCAGGCGCAGTAACCTCGGATGTAAAAGTAACAATGAGCGGTGAGAAGAATATCGCTGCTAAGAATAGGACACCTGTCACGACTGCTGCAAATCCACTTCTCGCTCCGGCTGCAACACCTGCTGTTGACTCAACATAAGATGTTGTCGTCGATGTCCCAAATACTGCACCAGTAATCGTCGCAAAGGCATCCGCTAATAGAGCTTTTGAAGCACGTGGCAACTTATTGTCTTTAATTAGGTTAGCTTGTGAAGCGACTCCAACAAGTGTGCCTGCTGTATCGAAGAAATCAACAAATAGAAACGTTAAAACGACAATTAGAAATTGAACGTTTAATATTGAGTCTAGATTCATAAAGCCTTCAAAAGCTGCACCAAATGTCGGTGCCACACTTGGTACTGAACCGACAATTGAATTAGGCATTGGGACAATTCCTACTATAATACCGATAATCGCTGTAACAATCATTCCGATAAATATTGCCGCAGGCACTTTTTTTGTCATCAGTATAACTGTAATCACTAGACCAACAAAAGTGAGAATGACCCCACCATCTTGTACATTACCTAAACTAATTAAAGTCGCATCATCATTTGCAATAATTCCGGATGACTGCAATCCAACGAATGTAATGAAAAATCCAATCCCCGCTGAAACAGCCATCTTCATCTCCATTGGAATAGAGTTAATTATGTATTCTCTCAGCCCGGTTAAAGTTAAAATTACAAAGATTAATCCTGAGAATAAAACACCCGTCAAGGCAGTTTGCCAAGGAATGCCCATTGTTAAGACTACTGTAAAGGCGAAGAATGCATTCAATCCCATCCCCGGCGCAAGTGCGATTGGATATTTCGCAATAATCCCCATGAATAAACAACCGACAAAGGCTGCTAAACAGGTGGCAACAAAGACAGCATTGATATCCATCTTCATATCATCCGGTACACCTTCAACACCCTGAAGAGAAAGGATAGAAGGATTGACTGCTAAGACATAAGCCATCGAAAGGAAGGTCGTTAGTCCTCCAATGATTTCTTTCTTAAAGTTTGTGCCGAGCTCATCAAACATAAAAAACTTTTTCATAACTGACTCCAATCCATTATAGATTATTTTAATTGTAAGATTTTCGGATCATTATATCCGATGAATCGTATGAGCATCTCTCTTGTATATGGGAAAAACATATTGATTAACTTACCGTAAAACAAGACGATTAAAATCGTACCTATAAATACCGGACCACCCAATAGTAAGCCGATAATCGCAACGACGAGTTCCATTAAAAACCTCGCTCGGTCCATTCTCAAATTAAATTTCCACACGAGTATCATCATTAATGAGTCCCTAGGACCAGCTCCAAGATTCGGCGTAATGTAAAAAGCAGTGCCGAATGAAGCGACAAAGACCCCAAGTGTAAAGTAAACTGCCTGAACAGGCCATGAAGCCACATCAGGTAAGAGCCAAACAAAGAAATCAATAAACGCCCCCATGACCACTAAGTTGACATAGACACCACCTTTTGGTAATTTCCTTATCAAAATTGATGTGGTAATCACGATGGCAATCCCGACAATAACTGACCATGATCCAAAGGTGAGGCCGAGTGACTGCCAGAGCCCAAAATGTAAAACATCCCAAGGTGACAAACCCATTACAAAGCCCTTAACTTGTAAGGCAACACCCAGGGACATAATCAACAGTCCCACGAAATAAAACAAGCAACGTTTTATAAAGCTTTCGGACAAGGTACCACTCCTAATATTCCAAGTTATTCATTAAGCTTCCCGTTAAATACATATATATTATACACCTCATCACAGAAAAATCCATGCAAATCCGTACATTTACCTATAAAAACGCTTCATTGTTTGTCAAAATACTATTTTTGATTTCTCTTCACATTCAAGGAATTATTATTATGATATGATATGAGTTAAGTTTAGGTGGTGGTAAAATGGACTTAGAAAGTAAGTTACAAGAGCTCAAGTATGAGTACGTACATTTACAAGGTGACCTAGAAAAAATTGAATCTACAGGTCATCCGACTAAAAAAATGACCGACCGACTTGCTGCACTTGAAAAAGAAATAAAAGAAGTAAGACAAGCTATTAAAAATCAATAAGTCAGGATGCGTGTATATAGATGAAACAATTGATTTCCGTCATTATGATTATACAATTTTTGATTTACTTCGGCTTTAGTATGATCATTCCTGTTATCCCGGAACTCGTTAACCAACTTGGTGTCAGTACTATACATATGGGGCTCTTGCTTGCCATATACTCCTTGGCGAGCTTCTTATCTGCACCATTTTTCGGCCGCTTATCGGACAAAATAGGTCGACGCCCATTATTAATCGGCGGCTTATCTACATTTGCATTCAGTTTTCTCATATTTGGTTTGTTCATCGACAACTTACCTATTTTATATATAAGTAGAATTATCGGTGGTGCCGCTTCAGGGGCGTTATACACTGCGACGACCAGTATGGTAGCAGACATTACAACAAGAGAAGAACGTACGAAATACATGGGCTTAGTCGGTATGTGTATCGGTTTTGGCTTTATCTTTGGTCCTGGTGTTGGTGGATTATTAGCAGGCATCAGTTTGAGTTTCGCTTACTATATGACGACAGTGGTTATCCTTGGTGCCCTAGTATTTAGCTTGATTAAAGTACCTGAGACATATAAAAGACAAACGAATGTGGCGCCTAAGAAAATCGGTCTCACGATTGATTACTTTACTCAACCAATTGGTATACTTTTGGTTGGCACATTTTTCGTTATGTTCTTCATGAGCGGAATGGAGAGTACCTTCCAACTTCTAGGCCAAGAAAAAATAAATATTACACCGACAGAGATGGGTGTCCTGTTTTTTATCGGGGGGATATTTAATGCCTTAACTCAAGGTGTATTTATTAGAAGAATTAAAGATGGCGACGAGAAAATGCCGATGATAATCGGTCAAGTCATGGCAGTAGTCGCATTTATAATGTTGCCATTCATGACCGGCCTAGTTTACGCAGGTATTTGCATTGTCTTATTAATGACAGGTAATGCCCTTGTTAAAACGTTGATGACGTCATTAATCACAAAAGAAGCATCTCAAGATGATATGGGTAGAGTGACTGCAACGACCTACTCTTTAGATAGTTTGGGAAGAATTTGTGGCCCTCTTGTGTTTAATGCACTATTCCTATTCACACCAGGTATACCATTCTACTTCGGTGCTTTAATGACAATATTCTCAACACACTTCATTTTTCAATATTATAAGAAGAGAAGGAGACTGGCATGATTCTGTTATCCATACTCATCGTTTTAATCTACATCGTAGTCAGTGCGGCAACAATTCTAACTTTTCGTTCTAAGGCTTTAGACATTGCACGCCTATTTTCAGGGTTAGCATTTTTAATCATGATCATTACAACAGCGATGTCCTTAAGCGGTAGTGATATTTACCTGACAATTGCCTTAGCGATATGCATTGTTTTAAGTGTAGAAATCACTGCTTTTAAGGAAAAACAAGGTGATCAAAAGAACTTATTTTTAATTCACGCTTTTACGCTAACTATGACACTTGTGTTGATTATAATGTTAATTACACTCTAGGGAGATAAATTATGAGACGCGTTATTTTAATACTGCTGATAATCATTCAAATTTTATTCTTTATTAATTATTCAATTAACGATGGTATTATTTTTTATAATATATATATTTGGTTTACCTTATCAGCCCTTTCAGTCATTACAGGTATTAGAGCCTTTCGCTCTGAACCTAATTTGAATGAAAGTCGACAAATACATTCATACTTCTCCCTATCATTAATTATTATTTCTATATCTTCTATCTTGTTCATTGTGTATATTGCAATTATGCAACCTTACTATTTATAAAAACTAAAAGCTGAGTGCGCACCTTATCATGGTGCACGCTCAGCTTTTTGTTATCAACGAAGTATTTTACCAATTTGCATCTTCGCTTTTTGAAATAATGGAACCATAGATTCAGATAGGGTGTAAAGGGGTTTATTAATGACATAATCAAATTCTCCGATTTTGTCAGATACTTCTGTTCCCCAAACCTTTTTAAACTGCCATAAGCCGAAGTGTTCATCATCCTTATCTGGTGATACTGATACACCACCGAAGTCATAGCTTTTAGCACCATGTTCTCTCGCATATTGCATCATGTGCCACTGCATGTGGTGATTCGGTAGGTATTCACGATATTCATTAGATGATGCACCGTATAGGTAATAGGCTTTTCGTCCGGCTAAAGCAAGTAAAGCGCCAGATAATAAGACACCATCAGGGTGCGTACTTCTAATCTCTTTCATATCCGATAGCTGGCTATTCAACTTTTCTAGTCGGTTGTTTAAGTTTTCGAGTTGGTTGTTTCTTTTCTGGTCATCTTTTATTTTGTTAGCTTTCGACGTTTCCTTATGCACTTTTTCAATCGCCGCTTCTGTTGATAGAATCGCTTCTTGTGGTAATAACTTCACTAAAAATAATTCCATGTGACCCGCTGGGTTTAAGTGATCGTATAAGGATTCAAAATATGTGATATCTCTTGTTAAGAAACCATCTCTATCTCCAGTTTCTTTCATAAGCTTCACAAAATCAGGCAGGTCTTCCCGTTTTGCTTTAACAACAGTTGTTCCCGCTTTTAAGGCATTTCTAACCTTGGTGCGGTTATTACGTTCGAAGCTTTGTAGGAGTGTCTTATCATCTACTTCTATGTTGGTGACCATCGTCGTTCTTGGTTGAATTACTTTTTTACTCATACCATCTGTTAAGCCGTGATGTTTAAATCCTAATGCCTCTAAACTTTCAATAATATCTTCATTACCCTCTACCTGGATATCTGGGTCAATCTTAATAGTATAGGATTTTTCGTCCTTAGCAATTCGCTTCGCTTCGGCTAAGAGTACTTCAAGTACTTCTCTGTCTCTGTAGTCACAGACAAATCCCCTTGAAACATAGCACATTGTAAATGGTGTCTTTGGCACTTTCTTAAACAGAAGTAGGCCTACACCTTCTACTTGACCATCACGCCCGACGGCAATCCTTCTACTGTACCAACCAGTTAATGTCTTTGTTCCTGCCCATGAGCTCAATTGTAATAGGTCACCGTTCGGATGTGACATTACAAATTCATCGTGTGTTTTATCGGTAATATTTAACTTCTCTACCATAGTCTCCACCAATCATTTCTTCATTATTTCTGCTATAATAAGTCCCCAAAGGGAGCGTATAAAAATGAAACAAATCATTCTAATTTTACTTACTGCATTTAATATTTATAGCTTGATCAATATTAATTTAACATATCAACATGATGACCTCATTGCCTTACTCAGTTCAAGGATTATTTTACTAGCTGTCTCAATTATCTTACCTGTACTTTTCTTTATAGTCGGTTCATCAAAAAGCGTTAAAATACTATCTATTATTTCTATTTTAAGTGGTCTTGCTCATTTCGCAATTATCGCTTTAATTTACATTTAATTTCTTAAGTATTGTAGCATATTTAGCTCAACTGTTCTTTTCAAAGTACCTTTTAGGAGTCGTTTATATGAGAGATTTAGGTGTTTATTTCGGAACTTTTGCCCCATGTCACGTCGGTCACTTCGAACAAATTGTTCGTGCAAAGAGAGAAAATCGTCACGCCATCATCATCGTTTCAGGTTATGACGGAGACAGAGGCGATAAGATTGGTATGAATGTTGAACACAGAACACGTGCCATGCGTCAACTTGTTAAAAATGATACCAATGTCACAGTCTTACAACTTAATGAGACTGATATTCCGCGTTATCCAGATGGTTGGCAGTCTTGGTTAAAGATGCTTTCTAGCCTGATTAAGAAGACCAAAGATGAACTTGACTTTGACGTACAAAAGCTAACTTTTTACGTTGGAGAAAGCGAATATGTGGAACCACTTGAAAGCTTTTTTACTGACTACTGGCCAGAACTCGACATCAAAATGACTATGGTTGACCGAAAAATTTTAGGAATTAGTGGTACAGAGATTAGAGAGACCCCCATTTTAAACTGGGATTACGTCACGCGTCCGTTTAGACGTTACTTCGTTCAAAATGTATTAATAACTGGCGCATCTAACAGTGGTAAATCAATGTTGACTGAGGATTTGGCAAGGCGGTATTCATCGAGTTATTCACTTGAGTACGCTAAAGAATACTTTAAAACACATCAACTCATGCCACATGAACTGGATGCGAAAGATTACCATGCAATTGGCATCGGCCAGTTCGACTTAAACCGTGAGCATATTCACTCAAGTGCGACACGTAAGATTTTCTTTGCCGATACAGATGTGATGTATTCGAAAGTCTACAATATGTTAAGCAACCAAGAAGATAAAGCATATGTCAATCAAATATTTGAACATTATATCCAACTTCAAAACTGGGCACTGATATTTATCTTACCCCCAAAGTCAGATGCAAATGATGATGAGATTAAGTTTTACAACAAACTACTAGAGGAGTTAAAAGCATATAATCTCATGGACCAGGCGGTCATTTTAAATGAAAGTTACCAAGAAAATTACCTCCGTGCACATCAATTATGTGATGAATTACTAGAAGATGGCAAAGATAACTGAATTTTAAATTTATTTTGTTATAATAAATGTTAATCTATCCAAGAATTAGGAGTGGTATTTGTGCAGGAAGAATTGTTATTAACTCCAGGCCCTACGCCTGTTGCTAGACGAACATACCAAGCAATGTCGCAAGGTATTATCCCACATCGCACCCAAGCCTTTAAAGATTTAAGTGTTAAAATTCAGAATCGCCTTCAACCATTATTCGGAACTACTCATCCTGTAGTGATTTTAACCGCTTCAGGTACGAGTGCTTTAGAAGCAGCGATGGTCAACTTCGTAGAAGAAGGCGAAAATATCGTCATTATCGTTAGTGGTGTCTTTGGTGGTAAATTCAAAGATATTGCCGAACGTTATAACTACAATGTCCATGTTTACAATGTTGAATGGGGACGTGCCGTTGATCCAGTGGCATTTAAAGATTTCTTAGCAACCATAGATAATGTATCTGCGGTCTTTACTCAAGCATGTGAAACTTCCACTTCTGTACTCCACCCATTGAATGCACTCGGTAAAGTGGTAAAAGATTATAATGCACGAACACTTTTTGTTGTCGATGCTGTAAGTGCCCTAGGTGGTGCGGATATTAATATGAAACGTGACGATATTGATGTCTTAGTCACTGGCAGTCAAAAAGCCTTAATGCTACCACCGGGTCTCGCCTTCGTTGGCATTAACGACCTATCTTATGAAAAACTAAATCAAACACCAGATAAGCGATATTACCTAGATTTAAGAATGTACTTAAAGTCCCTCGAAGATGATTACACACCTCAAACACCAGCAGTGACCTTATATCAAGGTCTGGATGATGTGTTAGCAATGATTGAAGAAGAAGGGTTAGAAGCTATCTTTTCACGCCACAAAAAAATGCAACAGATGATAAGAAGAGGCATAGAAGCTTTAGATTTAGAGCTATTAGTAGAAGAAGCTGATGCTTCACCTACTGTCACAGCTGTAAAATCATCACCTGAAGAAATCACCTTAATTAAAGACAGTTTGTTTAATGACTATGGTATATCCGTTGCTGGCGGTCAAAAAGACCTGTCAGGAAAAATCATACGCATCGGACATATGGGCTTTATGTTCCCGAAAGATATGCTAACCATACTCAGCGCCTTAGAAGATATATTAAGTAAACACAGACAAAAAAACTATTATGGAAAAGCCCTTACTGCCTACGAGGAGAGATGAAATGGTCAAACATAAGGTATTAGTTCTAGACCCTGTGAGCCAAGATGGAATTGAAGAATTAATCGCTCATGATGATTTTATCGTTAGCAGACAAGAAGGTTTATCAGAAGCACAGATCATCGATATCATCAGTGACTTTGAAGCGGTCATTGTCCGTAGCCAAACGACCATGACCAAGAGAATCATCCAGCATGCTCAAAAATTAAAGGTGATTGCGCGCGCAGGTGTTGGCGTTGATAACATTGACATTGATGCAGCGACTCGACATGGCATTATCGTTATCAATGCACCTGAAGGTAACACGATATCTGCAACAGAGCATACGATGGCAATGCTCCTCACCATGGCAAGAGACATACCTGAAGCATATAAAGAACTTACAAGTGGTATATGGAACCGCGGTGCGCATAAGGGCGTTGAACTCCAAGGTAAAACCCTCGGTATTATTGGCGCAGGTAAGATTGGTTTCGGCGTCGCCCGTCGTGCAAAGAGTTTTGGTATGAAAATAGTGGCGTTTGATCCGTACTTATCAGATGAAAAAGCCAATGATAATGAAATTGAAAAAATGGAAGTGGATGAACTCGCAGCAGTCGCAGATTTCGTCACTGTTCATACGCCGCTCACTCCACAAACGAAAAGTCTGATTAACAAAGACTTCTTCAGTAAGGTTAAAGATACAGGAATCTATGTAATCAACGTTGCTCGAGGTGGTATTGTAGATGAAGATGACTTACTAGAAGCACTTGAAGCGGGAATCGTTAACGGGGCTGCCTTGGATGTGTTTGTAACAGAACCTCCAGATAATACAGCTTTAATAGAACACCGCCGGACAGTGGTAACCCCACACCTCGGTGCCTCTACCGTCGAAGCACAAGAAAAAGTTGCTGTAAGTGTATCTAAAGAGATTATTGAGTACTTCTTAGACAACAAAATTACACATGCGGTCAACGCACCTCGTATTTCTAGTTCTGTAACCGAAGAACTGAGACCATATCTGTCTGTCGTTAGGCATCTCGGTCAGTTTGGAATCCAACTCTTAGATGCACCACCACACGAAGTTAAAATCAAGTACTATGGTGATCTTGCAGTTGATGATACGAGTATTCTAACACGTACTTTTGTCAAACATGTCCTAGAACCGCACTTTGCAGATGAGGTAAATATTATCAATGCCCTCTATTATTTAAAAGAGCTCGGCGTGACCTATAATGTTGAAAAGAACCCTAAGGCCGACGGTTACACTAACTATTTAGAAGTCGAACTCATCAACGATAAAGAACACGTCACTATCGGTTCATCCAGTATACCTGGATACGGTGAACGCTTAGTAAAACTAAATCAATACCCGATTGACTTCAAGCCAGAATCTCACATCCTAATTATTGAACACACTGACCGACCAGGTATTATCGGTGAACTCGGTGCTTTGTTAGGTGAAGATCTAGTCAATATCGCTTCCATGCAGCTTGCAAGACAAGTGCGTGAAGGTGATGCGATGGTACTCTTCACCCTAGATAATCAAGTACCGGTTAAGACTCTAGAGAAAATCAAAGACATTAAAAACATTCATCAGGTGCACACTATTATTTTGGATTAGTAATAAGGTCCATCCGTTTCAGTTAACGGATGGACCTCTTTTCGGTGATAAGTCACTTCTGTTTTATTCACTTATGACCATCATCTTCTTTTTTAGTGATAAGTCATTACTTTTTAACTCACTTATCACCATTACCTTCTTTTTTGGTGATAAGTCACTGCTTTTTAACTCACTTATCACCATTACCCTCTTTTTTGGTGATAAGTCATTACTTTTTAACTCACTTATCACCATTACCTTCTTTTTTGGTGATAAGTCACTACTTTTTAACTCACTTATCACCATTACCTTCTTTTTCAGTGATAAGCCACTTCTGTTTTATTCACTTATCAACATTATCACTTCTAATGCTCCAGCTCTTTAATTGCTAAAGGGACATCTAATACATTTTCCATAAGGTGGCTCTCTTTTACACCGAGCTCATAAAATGTGTCTTTTATATCTTCTCCAGTTAGACCAGTTAAGGGGCCTAAGAATGTCGCACCAATCGCCTTTGCACAGTAAAAGTCGGCAACAGAATCCCCTACGATATATATTTGTTCATCACTAACATTATTACCGTTAACTGCTTCTTCGAACATTGTATCGTTGTGCATATAAAAGCTCCATAGATAAGAAAATGGATGTGGCTTAGTCAGTGCATGTTCTACCTCGCTTTTCTCCTGTGCGGCCATAACTTCACTTGCCGTAGAAATTCTACGCTGATCAAAGCACTCATCAAGCCCACCTTGTTCGAAAGGCAGCAACGTTTCTTGTCTCGGACGTCCAGTCGCCACACCAATGGTATATCCCGCTTCCTTAAGCTTTTCTAACATATCAACAATTGACCGGGGCTCAACAATCCACTCTTCATCATGAATGTAACCAGACTTCTCTACTTCTTCTGCAGCCTTCCCTGTATCCGCTTCGACTAAATCACTTCCCAAATACCATTCTTGGTACTTATAGTGACCTAAAGACCATAGTGGTCCATACAAGTGAAAACTTCCTTGATCAGAAAAGCCTTCTAGCTGACTCGCTTTGTCAATTAGCGCCTGGTAAATATCTTCCTTTGAGCTCAAAGTCTCTTTTAAAAATTCGAGTACTTTTTCAGGACGTGCTGTCACGTCTCCCAACATATCTCCAACTTGATTTAAATCGCTCAAGTTCACACCATGTAGATTTAATTTTTCCTGTTCTAAGATGTCTAAATATATGACAGAAAACGTTATAAACAGCATATCCCAATTGGAATTTAGGCCCGCTTCTTTAAAAGATTGTAGGATTCTATCGTTAACAAAAATAGTATTACGGATGTCGGCAATGTCTTCATCCGTATATACTGCTTTAAATTTCCTACCGTCCAAATTTAAATAACGTGGACTGTATAATAATTCTTCAACTGTAAGCGCAGATACATCAAAGCATCGTTCTTCGCTTAAGAATACACCGTCAACATCAAATAAAATTGTGGTCATAATACCACTCCAGTTAATTATTTATATTATATTTTTAAGTTTGCCACAGCCCTTTCTAAATGTCGACTGATTTACCAAATTTTCAGGAAACTCAGACCTTTTATCAATTCTTAAATATATGTTTAAAAAAGCGGTCATTTGTAATATGATTAACGTAGATTGTAAACTTTATATTGAGTTTATTAATTTGTGAATAAGAATGTAAAATTATTATAATTTGGAGGACTTTTTATGTCTCTTAGTCCAATGGAAGTTATCTTTATGTTCCTCGGCGGACTCGGTATCTTCTTGTATGGTATTAAACAGATGGGGGACGGTCTTCAAGCCGCCGCAGGTGACAGATTAAGAGAAATCTTAAATCGTATGACTTCTAACCCTATCAAAGGTGTACTTGCTGGTATCATTGTAACTGTCTTAATACAAAGTAGTTCAGGTACAACAGCAATAACAATTGGTCTTGTCAGTGCTGGGTTTCTAACACTCAGACAAGCCATCGGCATTATTTTAGGGGCAAACATCGGTACAACAATCACAGCATTTATTATTGGTTTAGACGTTGGAGCGTACTCACTTCCAATTTTGGCTTTGGGTTCATTTTTATTATTCTTCTTTAAGAGTAACCAAGTAATCAATATTGGTCGTGTTTTATTTGGTTTTGGTGCCTTATTCTATGGCTTAGAACTCATGGGAGATGGCGTAAAACCACTAGCAGATTTACAATACTTTAAGGACTTAATGCTGGCAATGAGCGATAACTCATTCCTTGGATTAGCAGTTGGTGTCATTCTAACTGTTGTAGTACAAAGTTCTAGTGCGACAATCGCGATTCTGCAAAATTTCTATGCGAATGATCTAATAGATTTACAAGCAGCACTTCCCATACTTCTTGGGGATAATATCGGAACAACAATTACAGCTATATTAGCCGCCTTAGTCGGTTCAATTGCCGCCAAACGTGCAGCTATGGTACACGTCATGTTTAATGTAATCGGTGCTACAATATTCATGATACTAATGCCATTCTTTGTTATATACGTGGAGCAACTACAAGGTTTACTTGCTTTAAATAAACCAATGACCATTGCCTTTGCTCATGGGTCATATAACTTTATAAACACATTAATACACATACCGTTTGTTGGTGTCCTTGCTTGGATTGTGATTAAGATTGTTCCAGGTAGAGATTTCTCGGAAGACTTCAAACCTAAACATCTCGATCCACTACTTTTAAAACAATCACCGAATATTGCAATTCAATCAGCACAAAGTGAAATTAAAAACCTAGGTGAACTTGTCCTCAGTACTTTACAAGATGCACGTCGTTATAGTGACAAAGAAGATGCGAAACTTTATAAGCAAATCGAAGACAAGATAAACGTCACATCAACTTTACAAGATAGCATCCGTAATTATTTATTAGACATTACTAAATATGAAGTATCGCAAGAAGATACTGAACGTATCAGTACCTTACTTGAAATTTCTCGTATTTTAACAAAAGTTTCTACTCAAGCACATAATCTGGCTAACCAATACCATATTAAATACGAAGAAAAAATTGAGTTATCAGATGAAGCTAAAGAAGGACTTGAACATCTTTACAATCACGTATACGAATCATTTACGTTAGCGCTCGATTCAATAGATATATATAATCCACAAACACTTGAACATATCGTTAGATTAAGTCAGAAATCCAATCGTATAGAAAACAAACTTCGTAAAGAGCACATCAAACGCCTATCAAGAGGTGAATGCTCAACTGATGGTGGTATGCTTTACGTTGAATTAATTTCTAATCTAGAACGTATTGGTTATAATGCTAGAAATATTTCTGAAACTAACTTAAGTACAGGTGTAGACGAATTCACTGAAGACTTCACAGTTTACGATTAAACTTAATACAGAGACTAAAAAGTCATAAAATAAACCCACTCTTAGATTATTTCTAAGTGTGGGTTTATCTGTATTGAGTATATCCTTAATACTGGTCTAGATAGTGCTCTAATTCCCAATCGGATACGTTAGAACGATAACCATCCCATTCTACAAGTTTGTGCTCATAGAAAGCTTTAAAGAGGTGTTCACCAAGTGCTTCTTTAACAAGTTCACTATCACGCATTTCTTTAAGTGCATTATATAGCGTAGATGGTAAATCTTCTACACCGTTCTGAACACGTTCTTCACGAGTTAACTCATATAAATTAAGGTCGATCGGCTCTTGTAATTCCAATTTGTTTTTAATGCCATCTAAACCGGCCTTTAAAATAACTGCTAAGGCAAGATATGGATTCGCTGATGGATCTACAGAACGCACTTCTACACGAGTTGATAAGCCACGTGAAGAAGGAATTCTCATTAATGGTGAGCGATTACGTTTAGACCAAGCAATATAACTTGGTGCTTCGTAGCCAGGCACAAGTCTCTTGTAAGAGTTAACAAGTGGGTTTGTCACTGCAGTGAAGCTTCTGACGTGTTTTAAAACTCCAGCCATAAAGTATTTCATGTCTTGACTCAAACCATCTTCAGCAGATTCATCAAAGAATGCATTCTCTTTTCCTTTAAACAATGAAACGTTAAAGTGCATCCCATTACCGTTAATTCCAAATAACGGTTTTGGCATGAATGTCGCATGTAAGTTATGTTTTCTAGCTACTGTTTTTACGACAAGTTTAAATGTTTGGATGTTATCACAGGCAGAAATTGCATCAGCATACTTAAAGTCTATTTCATGCTGACCTTCAGCAACTTCATGGTGTGATGCTTCAATATCAAAGCCCATATCCTCTAACTCAATGACAATATCTCTACGGCAGTTTTCACCTGAATCAGTCGGTGCTAAATCAAAGTACCCACCGTGGTCGTTAAGTTCAGTTGTCGGCTTCCCATTTTCATCCAATTTAAATAAAAAGAACTCAGGTTCTGGCCCGAGATTGAAAGATGTATAGCCCATGTCAGTCATTTCTTTAAGTACAGATTTTAAGTTTGTACGAGGATCACCTTCAAATGGCGTTCCGTCAATCTTATATACATCACAAATTATGCGTGCCACTTTGTCACCTTTTGACGTCGTCCAGGGGAAAACTGTCCAAGTTGTTAGATCTGGCACAAGATACATATCTGATTCGTGGATACGTGTGAACCCTTCAATTGAAGAGCCATCGAACATCATTTGGCCATCAAGGGCTTTATCCAGTTGACTAAATGGAACCTCAACGTTTTTAATTGTTCCCAAAATATCTGAGAATTGTAGTCGGATAAACCTCACGTTTTCTTCTTTAGCGGCATTGATAATTTGTTCTCTTGTTATACTTTCCATAACTCACACCCTTTATAAGATTTGGACCTAGGTCCTTAAAAACTCATGTGAAAATGTTACCACAAGTAAATATCAACCGCAATTAGTATATATAAAATAAAAGAGAAGGAGTCCCACACTCCTTCTCTAAAATGTTTTAGAAAACACCTAAAATATTTACGATAAATATAAAAAGAATAATCGCAGGCAGAATGTATTTTAACATAAACATCCACGCTAAAAATACACCGTAATACTTACCACCCTTAGTTAAATTGAACTGTTCCATTGTCAGGTTTTTATCCATGATATGCCCGACAAAAATAGAAGAGAACAAGGCACCAACTGGGAGTAAAATATTAGAGACTAAAAAGTCCGCGTTATCAAAAATAGTTCCGGCAAAGAATTGTACATCATTTAGCACACCTTCAGATAGAGCAGAAGGTATACCAATCATGAAGACAATCAATGCATATAAATAAGTTACTTTCTTACGATGTTTTTGATCACCTTTTAATGTATTAGCTACGTTGATTTCAATCATTGAGAACGATGAGGTTAACGTTGCGAATAAGAATGCTATTAAGAACATCAAATAGAAAATAATACCGAACGGAATGGCATTAAAGATTTCTGGTAGGACTATAAAGACTAAACCAGGTCCTTCGACACTTTCCATATTAAATGACGCAATTGCAGGAAAAATCGCTAAACCAACCATCACAGAGACAGCGATATTCATTATTACAATGTATCCTGCAGATTTCGGCAGGCTTTCATCACCTTTTAAATAAGATGAATATGTTATCATTTGTGTGATTCCGACACTCAATGCGAAGAATGATTGACCAAGCGCAAACATTACTGCATTAGCATTTAATTCACCAAAATTTGGTGTTAAGAAATACTTTACACCCTCAAATGCACCCGGTAGGGTAAGAGACCGAATAATGATAAATAAAAATAAAATAAATAGCAAAGGCATCATGATTTTAGAAGCACGTTCTAAGCCTCTTTGAATCCCTTGTGCAACGACGAAGGCAGTAATAAAGATAAATACGCCTTGCCCTAAGACTGCAAACAATGGATTACTAATAACCTCTCCTAAAAGTGTGCCGTAGTCTTCAACAACATATAAACCGAGTAAATCCATTAATGCAATGACAAGATAGATTAAAATCCATCCACCAATCACACTGTAAAAGGATAAGAGTACCATTGTACCTAGATGGCCTAACCACCCGAATATTCGTAAGCTTTTCTTACCACTTAAGTATTCAAATCCATCTATTGCATTCCGTCTTGATGCCCGACCGATGACAAATTCACTTATTAATAACGGCAAACCGATGAGGATGGTAAATAATAGAAAGACAAATAAAAACGCGCCTCCACCATGTTCAGCAGTCATATAAGGGAATCTCCATACCGCTCCGAGACCAATAGCAGAACCTGCTGCAGCAAGGACGAAACCAAGTTTCGAGTTCCAGTTATTCTCTGACAAATTTATACCTCTTTTCAATACTAATGTTGGTATTCTACCATATATGTGAAACAAATAATATAACAAAAAAAGCTGAAAGAGTTAACAACTCTTCCAGCTAGTATACTCATTTTTACTTTAGTTCGGATTGTCTTCTAATTCTGGGATAGATTTCTCTAGATATTGACGGTCTTTATTTGCATTAAAATGATCGGCTTTCTCCATTTTAACATCTGTAACATAGTCCGGCATTTCTACGAAGCTTTCGTAGATTCCTTTTTCTACTAAGAAGTTACCTTCTGGGAAGTGCGCTCCAATATTACCTTCTTTAATGTCCGCATAACGAACGAATCCTTGGAAGACACCATTCTTGTTGTAAAGTACGACCGCTTCACCGTTTTCTAAACCTTCTTTACTCGCATCTTTCTCATTAACTAAGACGTCATAACGTCCCATAGCATTGAATGCGTCATTTTCACCGTAGATCATTGCGTTAAATTGTTTACCACGTCTCATCAACAATTTAAACTCTCCAGCTTTCTTATTGTTGTCTGGAATATCCATAGTAATTAAGTTCGCTCTACCATCTGGTGTCGGGCAAACGCCGCCTTCACATAACCATGCACCACCGTACTGGTAAACATCTCCAGCTTTCTTAAGATATTGAACACCATCATATTGTGGGTTACCCTTAGCGATTTCATTACGGATATCTTGACCTGATTGGAAATCAATTAGGTGAGATTCTTCCGGTTTAACACGTTTAGCAAGGTCTACATAGATTTGCCATTCACTTCTAGCTTCAGCAATTCTGTTGCGGTTACCTTCGATTTCAGGTGAGAAGTAAATCATTCTCTCAGTTGATGTAGATAAACCACCGCCGTCTTGCTCATAACGTGTTTTAGCAGGTAATACAACAACTGCTTCTTTCGCATCAAGTAGCGTAGATGTGTTTAGGATAATATCTTGGTGCACACGAATATCTAGGTTTTCTAAAGCCTTAGCGACGAAGTTTGGATCTGGCATCGTTTCTAAGAAGTTACCACCAGACATGTAGTAAAGTTTAAGTTTTTTCTCATTATCATCAGGTAGCATTGAGTTTTCAATTGTTACACCAACACTGTCCCCTGGCCACTCTGGAAGTTTGAAGCCCCAAAGGTCTTCAATACGTTTACGGTTTTCATCATTATAATCTCCACCAGGTAAGGAGAATGGATCTGCACCCATTTCACCTGATCCTTGCACTGAAGAGTGTCCACGAAGTGGCATAAGGCCTTTGTTCTTACCGCCTAACCAACCACGTAGTAAGGCAAGGTTAGCAACTTGTGAAATGTTGTCTGTTGCGTGTTTGTGCATTGTTAGACCAAGTGCCCAAACCATAACACCATTTTTAGCTTTAGCAAGAATGTTTGAAAACTCGATGATTTTCTCTTTAGACACACCAGATGATGCAACAATCTCATCCCAGCTCTGGCTCATCGCATTCTCTTTCATATCCTCATAGTTGTTAACGTGTTCTTTAACGAATTCATGGTTGATTGCTGAACCTGGATTCTGTTCTTCAAGATCAAACCAGTGTTTCATTACACCGTGCATTAAAGCGATGTCTCCGCCAATGTTTACTTCGTAGAATTCATCCGCAATTTCTGTACCGAATAAGGCAGATTCAACCACTGAAGGTACCCAATAGTTTTCCATTGCTGGTTCTCTATAAGGGTTAATTACAATGATTTTTGCACCGCGTTTTTTAGCTTCCATCATATATTTAGTTGATACTGGTGAAGCATTTGAAGCCACACTACCCCAGAATACTAATACATCTGTACCTAACCAGTCTTGGTAGTTACAAGTTGATGCCCCAACACCAACTGAACGCTTCATTGCTGATTTACTTGGTGAGTGACAGATACGTGATGCGTTATCAATGTGGTTTGTTTCTAAGTAACGCGCAATTTTTGCAGCGACGTAATATGACTCGTTTGTAATACCACGACTTGTTAAATAGAACGCATATTGAAGTGGATCTAATTCTTTCATTTTGTCAGCAATCGTATTCATAGCTTCATCCCAAGAAACTCTAATGAATTTACGATCACCTTTACGACGAATCATTGGATAAGGAATACGACCAAGTTCACGTAATTCCGTACTGTCCATCTTGCGTAACTCATCTATGTCCTGGTGTAAAATTTCAGGTTTGATTGGCGGTGCTGTATTTAAACGTAGAACGTTAAAGCGTGTTGTACACATATGTGGCCCGTTTAATGTTTGGTCTTGTAAACCAGATACACCTAGTGCACAGCCATCACACACACCTTTTAATATAATGTTCTTAGCATAGTTCAAGTTGTCCCTGTTTTTCCAAACAATCTTAGCTGTATCTCTCATGTGATGTGGTTTAACTTTTGTTAAACCGAATGGAACAGGACTGACCCATAGTTTCGGATCCCAACGTTTAGTCTTGTTTATAGGACCCGGGTGAAGAGTTTTCCCCATGATTACACTCCCTCTATATTATAATAATTCCATTGTACACTATTATTAATCTTTGCTCAGACCCTGTGCTCATTTTTTACTTTAAGCTTTCTTATATCAAATCTTATGATAATCGAAATGATTAGTGCGACAAGGAACATAGCCACAAAGATATAAAGTGACAAGGCATAACTTTGTGTTGCTTCATAGATTTCTGCAACAATAAACGGCCCTGCTAAACCAGCCGCTGCCCATGCTGTTAAAATATAACCATGGATGGCACCAAGCTGTTTCGTTCCAAAAATATCGCCAATGTAAGCAGGAATTGCTGAGAATCCACCACCATAACAAGTAATCATGATGAATAGTAAGATTTGGAATAGTATCCCGTTTGTTGTAAACGGTAAAATTGCGAAGACCCCAATCTGTAACACAAAGAAGATTGTGTATAGATTCGGACGACCAATATAATCGGAAATAGATGCCCAAATTAAGCGTCCAGCCCCGTTGAATACACCCATAATCCCCACCATGACTGTTGCTGCACCTGCAGAAAGGCCAGCAATTTCAACCCCCATTGGGCTCGCAACAGCCAGTATAGCAATCCCACATGTGACGTTGATGAATAACATCAACCATAAGAAGTAAAACCGCTTAGTTTTTATAGCTTCATTTGCAGTAAGTTGTGCTAAGTCTTTACTCGCTGTTTTTGTTTCTTCTATAACTACACCAGCTGGTACATAACCTTCTGGCGGTTTCTCTAAATAAAGACTCGCAACTAACATAATAACAAAATAAATGGCACCTAAAATAAAGAAGGTATTTGGTAAACCGACGGACTCAATAAGAAAACGCATGACTGGACTCGCGATCATCGCAGCAAAACCAAAGCCCATAATTGCCAATCCTGTTGCCATACCACGTCGATCTGGGAACCATTTAACAAGTGTGGATACCGGTGTAATGTAACCAATACCTAGACCGATGCCCCCAAGCACACCGTATCCAACATATAACAACCATAGCATTTCTAACTGAATTCCAAAACCTGCTGTAATCATCCCTAAAGCAAAGAACACTGTAGATACTAACCCCGATTTCCTCGGCCCCTTGGCTTCTACAAAATGTCCCATGAAAGCTGCTGATCACCCCAAAAACAAAATAGCAATACTAAAAGTAAACGATACTTGGCTCAGTGACCATCCGATAGATTCTTGTAAAGGCGTTGTAAATACACTCCATGCGTAGACA
The DNA here is from genome assembly GCF_036665975.1 of Jeotgalicoccus huakuii. Classification (NCBI taxonomy): domain Bacteria; kingdom Bacillati; phylum Bacillota; class Bacilli; order Caryophanales; family Staphylococcaceae; genus Jeotgalicoccus; species Jeotgalicoccus huakuii. The sequence continues at coordinate 111,016 of NZ_JAVIYN010000002.1, forward strand.
GAGCCGATTGAGATATGTATTCCCACACCTGCAAGCGCTATCAACCAACGGTTTTTCTTTGTCTCCATTTTTATTCCCCCTGTTTGTTTGACGAAGTTCCGAAAATTGAAATTTCATCTTAGTTGTGATTATATTAAGAAAAACGGATATTTACAATATGTTTCGATTAGGAGAAATTAAAATGGAAATCGTAACAAAAAATACGATAAGACGGTATGACGATGGGAAGTTTACTGAAGTAGAAGATACGATAGCAGAAGAGTTTCCTTTAACAATATATTTAAATGATGTAGAGTTTGCAACTTTAGTATGTTCACCCGATGATTTAGAAGAACTTGTCATTGGTTTCTTAGCATCAGAGGGTGCACTCCGGTCGTTTAAAGAAATCGAATCGATGAACATGGATGAGCGAGGTGGCTTTTGTCATGTTAAGATTTCAAGAGAACTCCCTAAAAATTTCGGCGACTTCTCAAAACGTGTAATCGGATCATGCTGTGGGAAAAGTCGTCAGTTCTATTTCCAAGCCGACGTGGAAACTTCTAAATTCTCACTGTCAGATACAAAGATCACACCAGACCAATGCATTAGTTTGATGAAAGAAATGCAGAATGCAAGTACAATTTTTAAGGATACAGGTGGTATCCATAACGCAAGTATCGCCTCACCAGATGGGACGATCATTCATAAAGGGGATATCGGCCGACACAATGCTCTAGATAAGTTATACGGTCACTGTTTACAAAACAACATCTCAGTCAAAGATAAAATCATTGTCTTTAGTGGAAGAATTTCATCAGAAGTACTCACCAAGGCATCTAAAATCGGTGTGGGTATTGTTCTAAGCAAGTCTGCACCAACTGATTTAGCAATCAATCTTGCTAATGATTTAAATATTACCGCTGCAGGCTTTATACGTGGTAGTTCATTTAACGTGTATAGTCATCCTTGGCGCATTGTTGGTGCTGATGATGTAGAGTAAAAGGGTGAGACTTAGGTCTCACCCTTTATTCTATATAGTTATCCTTATCAAGTTCACCGTGCTCTAGACCTAGGGCATTGTAGTGCCCATTCATAAGTTGTGCAATTTTTTCCGCCCAGGCGATATCTGTCGCGTAAAGATGTGTACCTGGATTCTCTGGATTCCATCTCATCCTATATAATGTGTTTTGATTGTTGTTGATATAATTCTTCCTAATAAATTCTGCTCCACCATCAATGGCACGCGCTGGTGCAGACCAATTCGCTTGCTCAGCATAAGACGACCCTTCTAAAACAGCATCATGGTCAAAAGCCCCAATGCCAAAAAAGTTATAGTAAACCGTATCATTAACTTGGATTCCTGAAGCGAGTTCAGACTGGCCATGACCAGTTTCTAAGGTCGCATGAGCGATTAAGTATATTGCATTAACTTGATGATTTTGCTCTGCATCATAAAATGCCTGACCTTCTCCCTCTAGGATGCCTTTACCTTCTAGTTCCTCATTTAATTGCTCTACAGTTGCACCAGATAATTCATCTAATCGGAGAAACTGATAATCATTACTATTATTCATGTTCATAGCATTTTTAATATCATTATCATTCGCCTGTTCTGTCGTTTCATCTACAAGTTTTAAGTCAGTTGTATCATTAGAAATCTGCATACTTACCGCTTCTTCAAAGGTATACGTATGAATCTCCTCCTCATCAAACAGTGACGTTTCAGACACTATAAATGCGAATACAAATAGTGCCATGACGATAATCAGTAATATAAATGGTATATTCTCTTTTACCCTATCCATGAACGTCCTCCAAAAATAAATGAGACTGACAATGTCAGTCTCATTCTCATGTTATCAGTATATTGTATTATCCGGTCCTTAATCAAACAACACTTTTTCAAGTTGCTTTAACTTCTCCTGACTTTCTGCATCAAGAGATTCGATAGTTATACGATGCTCAAGAAGATCGGTTGCTTCTTCAAGAGAAATACCAATCGCTTCACTAATCTGATATGCAGTTAAATTGCCTTTTAAAATGTTAAAATCTGTCTCCATAATATCACCTGTCTTAAAGATTCTAAATTATCAAGAGCTAAACTAGCATACAAAAATCGTACCCACGTCTATTTGTGTATTTATGAAGCTCAAGACAAAAACGCTGCGTATTAGTGAATTTTTTTACTAGTAGATTCATTAAACTACATAATTCATTGCTTTTCAAGTTGACTTTATGAATTATTACAAACAGTTTACATTTTCATAGTATCATACCTGCAATAAAACCTGTAATGACAACTGGAATATTTAAAAAGATAAATGTAGGAACGCACGTATCCCATATATGATCATGTTGACCATCGACGTTTAAGCCTGCCGTTGGACCAAGGGTAGAATCAGACGCTGGACTACCTGCATCACCTAGAACACCAGCAGTACCGACAATTGCAATTATCGCTGACATCGACAGACCAAGTTCAGCACCCATCGGGACAAAAATCGCTGCAATAATTGGTAAGGTCGCAAATGATGAACCGATCCCCATCGTCACGACTAGGCCAACAATCATCATACCAAGTACAATAAATGCCTTATTATCTCCAAGTATATCAGAAATACTGTTAACCAGTGGTGTCACATCTCCAGTCTCATTAATGACGCCAGCAAAACCGTTAGCTGCTAACATTACCATTCCAATATACGCCATAATCTTAATGCCGTTGACAAGCTCGGTATCAAGTTCCGACCATTTAAATCTGAATGACAAGAAGAAAATCATAATTCCACCGAGCGCACCAAAGATCATAGAATCAGTATAGAACTGTACAGTAAAGGTAACGATAATAGCAATAATCGCTGTCACAATAGTGCTAGCACTGACTCTTATTTTCTTTGTAGCTAGCTCACTTTCTTTATCAATATACTTACGTGATTTTCTAAAATACCAAGTCGCGATAATTAAACCGAATATAAAACCAGATGCTGGTATCAACATATTTGGTGCAACATCTTGAAAGCTGATTTCTACACCTGCATTGCTAAAACTTTTTACGATTGTATTTTGAAAAATTTGTCCGTAACCAAAAGGTACTATCGCATAGGTAAATGTCAAACCGAATGTAAGTACGATTGCAAGCAATCTTCTGTCTATTTCCAATTCATTAAACAAGCTAATTAAAGGTGGAATTAGTATAGGTATAAAGGCAATATGTACAGGAACTAGATTCTGACTCATCATTGCGATAATTAACAAGGCCAATACGATTGAAATTTTCGCAATAACTCTCGCTTTTTTCGTTTGACTACGTTGTAGTATAGATAGGATTTTATCCACCAAGACATCTGTAATCCCACTGTATGCTATCAGGGCAGCAAATCCACCGAGCAAAGCGTAACTTAGGGCAATTTCTGACCCTTGAACAATACCGCCTGTAAACACAGTAATTACTTCATTTAAATTCATACCTGCTATTAAGCCACCGGCTATCGCTCCGATAAATAACGCTAAAATAACGTTAAGCTTACACAGGCTTAAGACCACCATAATTAAGATGGCGATTAAAACTGAGTTCATTCTTTCTCCTCCATAATTTTTTTGATAATTTAGATATTGACTACAAATCGCTTTCACTGATACATTGTATATTATTAATCACTGGGAAACGGAAGGTGCATTCCATATGCCTATTAAAATAATTGAGGGCTTACCTGTTAGAAAACAATTGCAACAGGAACAAGTATATACCATAGAATCGTCACGCGCGATATCTCAAGACATTCGTCCACTAAAAATTCTTATCTTAAATTTAATGCCCCTGAAGGAAACAACCGAGCTGCAGTTGTTGCGCCTACTTGGCAACTCTCCCTTACAAGTCGATATCGATTTTTTACATATGTCCACTCACAAAAGTAAAAATACACCGACCTCATATCTACAAAAGTATTATAAGACACATGATGAAATAAAAAATGAATACTTTGATGGTTTAATCGTTACTGGTGCGCCAGTTGAGAAGTTTGATTTCGACAAGGTTGCTTACATCAATGAACTTAGAAAAGTAGTCGATTGGGCACAAACCCATGTCTTTAGCCGCTTTTATATTTGTTGGGGCGCACAATTCGCTTTAAACTACTATCACAATATCGATAAACTTCACTTAGACGAAAAACTTTTCGGCATCTTTGACTATCACAACGTCTTACCTAGCCACCCTTACATTCGTGGTTTTGATGACATCTATCAAGTTCCACAATCTAGACATACTAAAGTAGATGAAAAACAGGTGAGGGCTGTTGAGGACTTAGAAATTCTGTCCGAACATCCGCTTTTCGGACCGGATATTATCACTTCTACTAATCAAAGAGATTTATTCATTTTCGGTCACTTAGAGTACGACCGTGATACGCTTAAAAAAGAGTATGACCGTGACATAGAATCTGGTACAAATATTCAGCCACCACATAATTATTACCCGGGTGATAACCCAAAAGAAAAACCAATGTTTCAGTGGCGAAGCCATGGTCATCTTCTCTTTAACAACTGGCTAAATGAAACTTATCAAAATACGCTTTATGATCTTACTAAACTTCATGAGTTAAAATAAGAAACTGCTGCAACGAACCTGCAGCAGTTTTTTGTTAGCATGTTTTTGTAACCTTATTATTTAACGCTTCACGCTGTCTAGTTCTTGAGAGTTCCATGAGGCGTTTAGTGAATTCACGAGCGTATTTATCTAACGTATGGTCTTTTAGATAAGTTACATTTTTCTCAATGACCTTATCTTCACGTGCTTGATCTAAGACAGGAATATTATTCGCACGTTTATAGTCTGCAATTTCCCTTGTTACATTCATTCTTTCTTCAAACAATTTCATAAGTTGGCGGTCAATACGATCGATTTCATTGCGTAACTCTTCATGTTTCCCCATGGTAAACCTCCTCTATTATTTCGTTAGGATTGGACTATCAATTGTTTTACCTTCAAGTTCCAACAGGACATTTATTGACTGCATTAATTCAGAGAACTCTGCAGGTGTTAAACATTGTTGCCCGTCACTCCAAGCATTCTCTGGATCTTCATGAACTTCGATTTGTAAACCACTTGCACCCGCAACGACTGCAGATTTTGCCATTGAAGGAATAACATATCTTGTACCTGCAGCATGGGATGGATCAACAATAATAGGTAGATGAGATTCCTTTTGTACTACCGGTACAGCTTGAATATCTAAAGTATTACGTGTCGCTGTTTCAAATGTTCTGATACCACGTTCAACAAGTACTACATTTTCATTCCCACCAGCCATGATGTACTCAGCTGACATTAACCATTCTTGAATTGTTGCCGACATTCCACGTTTTAAGTAAATCGGTTTGTTCGTTTGACCTAAGGCTTTAAGTAAATCAAAGTTTTGCATATTTCTCGCACCAATTTGGATGACATCCACCATATCAACGAATGTATCAAGATGGTCTGTACCCATGAGTTCAGAAACAATTGGTAATCCTGTTTCTTTCTTTGCTTCATTTAGAATTTTTAAGCCTTCGACACCAAGCCCCTGGAAACTATATGGTGATGTTCTAGGTTTGAATGCACCACCGCGCAGTGAATTTGCACCTGCTTCTTTAAGTTTAATTGCAAGTTCCACTGTGCTGTCTAGATCTTCAACAGAGCAAGGTCCTGCACACATCATAAAATGATCTGCCCCGACTTTAACACCATTACCAATATCAATTACACTATCTTCTTCTTTAAAACTCCTGTTTGCTTTCTTATATGGCTTTTGAATTCTGTACACCCCGTCCACGATACTGTATTTTTTAAAATCATTTTCAGAGACTTTGGATGTATCGCCGATTAGACCGATGATTGTTCTTCTTTCACCATCAGAACGGTGCACTCTAAAACCCGCATTTTCTACTGCTGTAACCAATGTCTGAATGTCATTTTCCTTTGCGTCACGTTTTACATGAATAATCATAAATATAGCCTCCTAATAATTTTAAAAATAAAACTGCCACTTAACTTTAAAGATAAGTGGCAGTAGGTATAAAAAAATATATTAGAAGTCCCGACCTCTAGCCACTTATTTTTAAGTAAATGGCTAGACATTACAAAATCTTCAGCCATCATTGATACAAACAATTTGTTTTACGTTTGTACAAATGATGAGTACAAACGGTATCAAAAATAGCTAAAGTAAAGCGTGTTATTTGGTTGTATAATCTTGTGGGTTAACATAATAACCGCTCCTTGTAATGTATTTGATAGTTATTATAGACTCGCACTTTTCGTTTGTCAAATCAAATCTCAAAATTGATTAAATCTTTACATAATTTAGTCATTTACTGTATAGTCATTAAGATAACAATACTTGGAGGCATATTTATGAACATCGCAATTATTGGTCTAGGAAATATAGGTGGCTCATTTGCCAAATCAATAAGAGCAAGTTTCCCTGACTATAAAATATATGCAATCGATATCGATACGGATACTCTAGAAAAAGCACAGTCCATCGGACTAATTGATGAAGGTTCAGATGATTATACCACTATTGTACCTAAGGCAGATTTAATCATCTTTTCTGTTTACCCTACTTTACTCAAGAATTTAGTCGAAAGCTATGTTCCGTACTTAAAAAATGGTGTTGTCATTACTGATGTGACTGGTGTTAAAGCATCTGTTATCAATCAAATTGAACCCCTCTTACCGAAAAGTGCAGACTTCGTTTTCGGTCATCCAATGGCAGGTCGTGAGAATCGTGGCCTAGAGTTTAGTAGTCGTGAGGTATTTATTGGCGCAAACTACTTAATTACACCCACTAGTCGGAATCTTGAAGAAAATATAGATTTCCTTAAAAACTTTGTTAAACAACTTGGTTTTGGTAATATATCGGTGATCACGCCTGACTTTCATGATGAGGTGATTGGTTTTACCAGTCAGCTCGCCCACGTCATAGCGATTTCTTTAATCAATAGTGACGATACTAACCGCAATACAAAGCAATACACAGGGGACAGTTATAGAGATTTAACACGTATAACAAATATTAACGAAAAACTTTGGCCCGAACTATTTATGATGAATAAAAATCACCTTATTAAACACATTGATAATTTCAAAGTACAACTTGATAAACTGACTCAAGCAATTGAGAATGACGATGTTTCGACCATGGAAAACATGATGGTCGAGAGTACTAAACGCTACATGGATCTCCATGATTTGAATGAAGAGTAAACACAAAAAGCGAGACCTGAAGTGATCACTTCAGGTCTCGCTTTTTGTTTCTTAGTATACTTTATCCCCGTTGAAAATTGAGTTTTTAACGATGACATAGTCTACATTTCTGATTGATTCTAAATCTTTACCGCCTGCATATGAGATAGATGACTGTAGGTCCTGTTGCATTTCTACTAAAGTGCCTTCAAGTGGTCCTTTATATTCAACGTACATTTTCTTACCTTCAACGTTTTTGTGTTCACCTTTTTGGAACTCTGAAGCTGAACCAAAGTACTCTTTATATTTCTTACCATTTTCTTCGTAAACTACGCCTGGTGATTCTTCGTGGCCAGCAAATAGTGAACCGATCATCACCATTGAAGCACCAAATCTCACTGATTTCGCAATATCTCCATGCGTACGAATCCCACCATCTGCAATAATTGGTTTAGATGCAGCTTTTGCACATAGACGTAGTGCAGCAAGTTGCCAACCACCTGTACCGAATCCAGTCTTAATTTTAGTAATACATACCTTGCCTGGTCCGATACCTACTTTCGTTGCGTCTGCACCCGCATTTTCCAATTCACGTACGGCTTCTGGTGTACCGACGTTACCTGCTATTAGGAATGATTCTGGAATATGTTTTTTAATGTGTTTAATCATATCCATTACACGGTCTGAGTGACCATGTGCAATATCGATAGTAATATAGTCAGGCACTAAGTTTTCTTCTTTTAATTTAAGTACAAAGTCATATTCTTCAGGCTTGATTCCCACACTAATAGATGAGATTAAATCTCTTTCTTGCATCTTTTTAATAAAATCGATACGTGTTTCTGGGTTAAAACGGTGCATAATATAGAAATAACCATTTTCCGCTAAGTATGTGGCTATATTTTCGTCAATAATTGTTTGCATGTTAGCTGGAACGACTGGTAGTTTAAATGTGTGTTTTCCAAATTGAATCGAAGTGTCACACTCTGATCTGCTGTCAACAATACATTTGTTCGGAATTAACTGTATATCTTCATAATCAAAAACGCTATCCATGATAACTTGCTCCTCTAATCCGTATATTATTTACATGATGTTATTATCTCGTTCGCCAATAGGGATTATAAGGGATATGAATTATAATGTCAACGAAAGACGTTGAAATAAAAAAGAACCGAAAATTTTCGGTCCTATCCTTTAAATATACTTGCAAGTTTCCCAAAGAAGCCTTTCTTCGGTTCTTCAATTTGTTTTTCTACAGAATCACCATAGTTAAGGTTTTCTTGTTGTGGTTCCTTTTCCTCGTTAGATTGGCTCATATCCACACTTGTTTTTGGCTGATCTTTTGTGTCATCAGAAGATGGCTCAGCAGTTGCTTCCTCAGATGTATGAGTTTCCGTAGGTTCAGTTGTCTCAGATTCAGCTTTTGAATCTTCTTTTGTTGAAGTCCCAGTATTTTCAGCTTCCTCTGTTACATTTACTTTATGTTCTATAGTAGAGTCATCGACTTCTTCCACACCAGGCGCCTCTGTTTTAATCGTTTCAGTTAATGCCGCCGGTTCCTCAGTGACTTCTTCAGATACAGTAGTTTCTGTCTCGTCTTCAGATATTGTTTCAGATTCTAACTCATCTGCAGTTGAAAGTACCCCATCTTCTTCATAAGGTGTGTATTCAAGCGCTGCACGATCATATTCTTCAAGTCTTTGAACCAGAGTATTGATATTCGTTTTTAATGCTTTGTTTTCATTTTGTATTTCGTCTAGTTTCTCTAATACAAGTGAAAACATTCTTGATATATCGTGGTTCGACATATTAGAAACTTCGTTTGTCTCTTCTGAAGAATCTTCATCGAAACTATTTAAGTTCTCTATAATCTCATCTGCTGCTGAATCCAAAGTATTACCTGGAGATTTAGCAATTTTGATCATTTCCTGGAGGATGCTTACATCCTTTTTAGAGAAGAGTCTACGATTATATTCATCCTTAGCCACTTCATAATTTCTATCCTCAAGTAACCTAACATACTTTCTCACATTCTGATCGGATAACTCGACCATTTCTGTTACTTGTGCGGTTGTATAATATATAACGTTCCGAGACTGGTTCACCGTATCACTCCTGTAGGTTTAATACAATCATTATAACGCCTATCGTTACAAATTTCTAGATGTTTTATAGTGTTGTAACGGCGTTGCACCGTCTCAATTATCGAAATATTCTATTAAAATATTGACTTTGCTAACTACTTTTATATATATTTAATCTATCTTTCAACAAATACATAAGAAGAAAGGGCGTTACATATTGGATACTAAACTTGCACAAATATCATTAAATCCAGACCATACTGGAGCAACAACAAATCCTATTTATTTAGCCACTGCCTATGAACATGAAGGTGTAGGTAAATCAACTGGTTTTGATTATACAAGAACTAAAAACCCTTCAAGATCATTCTTTGAAGAGGCATTTGCTGACTTAGAAGGTGGCTATCAATCATTTGCAACTGCGAGTGGAATGGCCGCTGTTCAACTGTGTTGTAATCTATTCAACAGTGGAGATGAAATATTAGTAAGTTTTGACCTTTATGGCGGCACATTTAGAATTTTTGATTTCTACGAAAGTAAATATAATGTCAAATTCCACTATGTCGATTTTAATGATGAAGCAGCATTAAAAAATCACATAAACAATAATACTCGTGCGTTCTTTATAGAGCCTATTACTAATCCTTCAATGGAAAAAACTGATTTAAAACCTCTATATAAGCTCGCTGAACAACATGAAATTCTCACCATTATAGACAATACATTTTTAACACCTTATCTTTCGCAACCCTTGACTGAAGGTGCAGACATTGTACTTCATTCAGCAACTAAATATATTGGTGGACACAATGATGTATTAGCAGGCGTTGTCACCGTTAAGGATCCAGAATTAGCAGAACAATTATTCCTATATCATAATATGGTTGGTGCAACACTCTCACCAATTGATTCTTTCCTTTTACTTAGAGGGCTTAAAACGCTACATATCCGTATGGATCGCTCAATTGAAAACGCCAAAAAAGTGGCTGCCTATTTTAATGGACATAAGAGTATAAAAGACGTACTTTATGCTGGAACTACAGGCATGCTCAGCTTACGTTTCAATGACAACTATAGCGTCAATAAATTCTTAGAGAATATTGAAGTATGTACTTTTGCAGAAAGTTTAGGTGGAACTGAAACCTTTATCACATTCCCATTCACACAAACTCATGCAGAAATGCCTGATGAGGAAAGATTAAAACGCGGTATCGATGATACTTTAATCCGGTTATCAATTGGTATTGAAAATGCAGATGATATTATTAATGATATCGAACAAGCTTTAGAAAAATCTATAAAATAGAATGCACTATAAAAACCCCTTTCGTTAGCATTAGAGCGAAAGGGGCTTCCCTATTCAATTAGCTTAACAAAGCACCTTCTTCATGGTTTTTTAAGCCAAGTGCCTTTGTAGTTCGTTCATTTACTTCTTTAAACAACTCTGGATTTTGGGACAAGGAAGTACCGTAAGTTGGTATCATTTCTTTAATTTTGTCTTCCCAGCCCGGGAACTCTTCTGGGAAGGCTCTACTGATTAAATCAAGCATCGCATCTACACAGACTGAAGCCCCTGGTGATGCACCTAGTAAGGATGCTATTGAACCATCTTCTGATACGATTGTTTCCGTACCAAACATCAATGTACCTTTTCCGTCTTTGTCTGTATCCTTGATAACCTGAACGCGTTGACCAGCGACGACTGTTCTCCAGTCCTTACTTTTGGCATCAGGTATAAATTCTCTTAGCTCTTCGATACGCTCTTCTTGTTTTAATAATACTTGTTGTATAAGATATTTCGTTAATCCCATTTCCTTAGCACCAGCGGATAGCATCGTTAAGACGTTATAGGGTTTTACCGATGCAATTAGGTCTAAATATGATCCTGTTTTTAAGAACTTAGGAGAGAAGCCTGCAAATGGTCCAAATAATAGTGAACGTTTACCATCGATGTAGCGTGTATCTAGGTGAGGCACAGACATTGGTGGTGCACCCACTTTCGCTTTACCATACACTTTCGCTTCATGTTTGTTGACGATTTCTTCATCTTCACAAACTAAGAACAGGCCACTGACAGGGAATCCACCGATATTTTTGGACTCTGGTAATTTCGTTTTTTGTAAGAGTGGTAGACTTGCGCCACCTGCACCAATAAATACAAAATCAGCGGTATGAAATTCTAGTCTACCCGTGTTTAAATCTTTTACTTTCACTTGCCATTTGCCAGATTCTGTACGTCTTAAATCTTGCACCTCGTGCTTATACTCAACTTCAATACCATCATTTGCTAGGTTATCAAATAATTTTTCAGTTAGACTTCCGAAGTTAATATCCGTTCCGGAGTCAATTTTAGTCACAGCAATTTCTTCAGATGGTTGGCGACCTTCCATCATTAAAGGCACCCATTTTTTCAATACTTCGTGATCATCTGAGATCTCCATACCTTCAAAAAGTGGACTTTCAGTTAATTTATCGACACGTTTTTTAAGGAATTCAACATTCTTTTCACCTTCAACAAAACTCATATGCGGCACTGTATTTATAAATTCAGATGGCGAAGATAACTTGCCATTTTCTACTAGATAAGACCAGAATTGTTTTGATAGTTGGAACTGTTCATTGATTTTAATTGCTTTTGTCGCATCAATTGTCCCATCCTTCATTTCCGGCGTATAGTTTAGTTCACATAAAGCAGAATGCCCTGTCCCAGCATTATTCCATGCATTTGAACTTTCACTTGCCACAGCATCCAGTTTTTCAAACACCTTGATATTCCATTCAGGTTTTAACTCTTTTAAAAGCGTTCCAAGCGTGGCACTCATAATTCCTCCACCGATTAGAACGACATCAGATTTGCTAATAGAAGTAGCCATAATCTTATCTAAGCCCCTTATTCTCTTATTAATTGCTTTATTTATATTCAGTATACTCTTTTTACTCAAGTTCTTAAAGTCAAATTACGTAATGTGCCATACTAATTATAAAATGTGTCATACTAATCAAATATTCAAAAAAAAATCACCTGTTTATAACAAACATGTGATTAAAGAATTTCATTATGAAAGTTGATCGTTAACAAATTGAGCAAATTCATCCGCATCACCTGAAGTGATATCTACCATTGCGATTTTGCCCATACCATCTGGGAATTCAATAATCAGTGAGTCATTCTCAACACTTGCTTTAACGATGTCATTATAAGCAAACACACGAGTGTATGCCTCACCGTTCATATCAACATTCATGAACATACGTTCATTCGTTGTCATGTACGCACCTTTGAAATAATTCTGATCTCTCACTTTATATAGTAGAGTCCCCGTCAGTGACGGCCCAAATTTTTCCGTCGGATACAGGTCTGCCTCTGTTAAATTGAGTAATTCCATGTTGTAACCTCCTATATATTATTCAAGATTTTCCAGTTGTTTTTCTGTGCAACGGATAAAAGGTCTGAATCTGGCGAAACAGCAACTGGCTTACCTACAAGCTCTAACATTTTTAAATCTGAAATGCTGTCGCTATAAGCACGACTGTTTGACCAGTCAATTTCCTTATTCTTGAAGTGCTCTTTTATGATATCAATTTTGCGTTCAGCAAAAACACGCTCAAAACGAGCCTTATAGTCAAGTTTGCCTTTATTATTATAGTTTACAGACGATCCCACAATTAAGTCAAAACCTATACCTTTAAAGAGAGCTTCTAATAAAGGAATAAAAGCACCTGATATTAAAACGACATAGTAATTGTCCTGTTTTAACTGTTTAATCTTATCTAATAAGGGACGACGAAGTTCTTCAGACATAGATCGTGCAACATCAGTGAAGAATTCTTCGATATCAGTCTTTGAATAACCTTTAAAGGAAAGAATATACGACTCAAGCGCTCTTTGTTGCATTTTAATTTTAGGCACTAATTTTAATTTATAACCGAAATATGTAGGTGCAAAATAACGTACAAAGTGTTTATAATTCTTTTTATATTTTGGATGACTTCGAAGATGCAAACGCAAAGTTTCGAAGGTTTCATGTGGGTACAATGTGCCATCAAAATCAAATAATGCTACTTTCATGTCGCTTTTGTCCTCTCCCTAAATAGTAATATCTATAGTAAATATTTTAACATAAATGATTTAGGGTATATACTATTATGCAATGACGATTAGGAGGGTAAAAATGGATTTAACAGTATATTTAGCCGGAGAAATTCATTCTAACTGGAGAGATGAAATCGAAACATTATCAAAAGAAAAGAACTTACCATTAACTTTTGTCTCACCACAAACCAACCATGATTTATCTGATGATATTGGTGAAAACATTCTTGGTGAGCAACCAAGTAAGTACTACCGTGATGGTGCTGCTTCAAGCATCAATAATTTACGCACACAAGTAATGATGAACAAAGCTGATATTGTTATTGCCCTATTCGGTGAAGAATACAAACAGTGGAATACCGCAATGGATGCAACAACAGCGATTAATCTCGGCAAACCACTCATTCTAGTTCGCCCAGAAAAGCTTATTCATCCTTTAAAAGAAATCTCTCAAAAGGCGAATGTTGTTACAGAAAATGTTCAACAAGCGATGGAAGTTATCGAGTACATCTATAAATAAATTCACTTTTATTAAGCCGCTTCAGCACCTTACCTAAGCGGCTTAATTTTTTTAAGTTTTTTTAATACTCCAATTGACGTTGTAAATTTTCCCGATGACCGCTATAATTGGCCCATGTGTCAGATATATTGCTCTTACTAAAATATATTACAAAAGGGGAGATTTATAAGATGATTTTAAATAGTGCATTAAATTCTGGCTTTACATTCTCTGTAGGTTGGCAACATTACTTAATGATTGGCCTATACTTTTTATTACTTGTAGGTGTTGGTTTATACGCCTATAAACAATCAACTTCAACTATGGATGAGTATACACTCGGTGGGCGTAATATCGGGCCATGGGTTACTGCATTGTCTGCAGGTGCCTCAGATATGTCCGGTTGGATGCTTATGGGTCTGCCTGGTAGCATGTACGACGTCGGTATGTCTAGCTTATGGATCGCTATTGGTTTAACTGCTGGGGCTTATGTAAACTACATAGTCGTTGCGCCGAGACTACGAATTTACTCAGAAGTATCCGAGAATTCAATTACACTTCCTGACTATTTCGAGAATCGTTTTAAAGACAACTCACATCTAATACGAATCATAGCGGGACTTGTTATCATTATCTTTTTTGCAGTCTATACTGCGAGTGGCATGGTATCAGGTGGTAAATTATTCGAGAACGCTTTTGACTTCCCATATCACTGGGGATTATTTATTACAGCAGCTGTCGTTATCATCTACACATTCGTCGGAGGTTACTTAGCTGTTAGTTTAACTGACCTTTTCCAAGGTGTTATAATGTTTATTGCGATTATCATGGTGCCGATTGCAACATGGTTGACTTTAACTGGAGATGGTGTTGAACCATTTATAAAGCTTGAAGAACTTGGTGCTTTAAATGACATCAACTATCTTTCTATAATCAGTGGAGTCTCATTTGTAACTATTATAAGTAACCTAGCATGGTTCTTCGGTTACTTTGGTCAACCGCACATCATTATTCGTTTCATGTCGATAAAAACACACAAACTTTTACCAGCTGCGCGTCGTATCGGTATTACATGGATGGCGATTTCACTCGCTGGAGTTTCTATTTCAGGCTTACTTGGTGTAGTCTTCATTGACCATACACGCCACTATGTAGAAGATCCGGAAACAATCTTGATTCTAATGAGCCAGGTGCTTTTCCACCCACTCGTAGGCGGATTCTTCTTAGCAGCGATTCTAGCAGCGATTATGAGTACAATTTCATCTCAACTACTTGTTACATCTAGTTCATTAGTACAGGACTTCTATAAGATGATTCGTCGTCGTGTCCTTGGAGGCAAGGAAACAAAAACTCCCGAAGAACTAGATAAGATTTACGTAGCAATGAGTCGTTTATCAGTAATCCTCGTTTCACTTGTTGCAATTATTATTGCATGGGATGACGAATCAGTTATCTTGAATATCGTAGCCAATGCTTGGGCTGGGTTCGGTGCAGCCTTTGGTCCGCTTGTTGTAATGTCACTACACTGGAAAGGTATGACACGCTCAGGTGCACTTGCCGCAATTATCGGTGGTGCCGGAACTGTTATTATTTGGATTGCTGCCGGTACATTTGGCACTGGACTATACGAAATAATTCCAGGGGTTATCGTTTCAACACTCGCTGGTATAATCGTAAGTAAGATGACTCAGAAGAAAGAACTTAAACCAGAAATCACCCGCGAATTCGAAGAGACTGAACGTATTCTTAAAGGGTAGTAAATACGATTTGTCCATCACTCATTTGTTAATATAATGAGTGATGGTTTTTTTATTTAAAAGTCTCTCCCCTTTAAAGATAGAGATATGATAATCTTTAAATGAGGTGGACAAATGACAGAAAAATATTTAAACAGAACATTTATATTGGGTATTGCTTTTACTTTACTTATTGCATTAATCAGTATGGGCTTAGCTCAACTGCCTATTGTACAGAACATTGGTGCTTTAGCTATTGCCTTACTTATCGGTCTAATTTACAGGCAAATATTGGGTTACCCTGAGTCCATTCGCCCAGGCATTACCTTTTCTGCTAAGAAACTCCTAAGAGTAGCGATTGTTTTCTATGGCTTTAAATTAAATTTACAACTTATTATCTCTGAGGGTTGGATTATGCTAGTACTTGGAGGAGGTGTGATTCTCTTATCCTTTTTACTCATGCATATCTTTAATAAGTTCATGAATACAAATTCATCCATTATGTTCTTGCTTGCTGCAGGGACAGGTATATGTGGTGCTGCCGCTATTTCAGCAGTTAGTTCAATAACCAAAGCAAAAGAAGAAGATACAGCTATTAGTATTGGTTTAATCTCAGTTGTCGGAACAGCTTTCGCCTTAGTTTATACTTTTATTGGACCAGCTATAAATATGGACAACAGTGTTTATGGTCTATGGAGCGGCTTAAGCTTACATGAAATTGCTCAAGTGGTTCTTGCAGGCGCAACTGGTGGGGATGACGGAATGGCCATGGCCCTATTATCAAAACTAAGTCGAGTATTCTTATTAATTCCAGTCAGCTTTATTATTATGTATGCATTCGCGAAGAGAAATCATACAGATGCAAAAGGAAAAGTTGATATACCTTATTTCTTAGTTTTCTTTTTAGTTGTCACAGTGTTGAACAGTTTTATTTACATACCTGATAATATACGAAATATTATTGATCAACTCACTACCTTACTAATGGTTATGGCTATGGTTGGGCTTGGCTTAAGTGTCTCTCTTAAATCTATTAGAGAAAAAGCAATGAAACCACTGATTGCCTTAATTATTGTATCTATTATTTTATCCCTAGTTACTTACTATGTCGCAAGCTTTATAAACTAAAAAAACTGGTGAACTGCCTTTTGGCAATCCACCAGTTTTTTATGCTTTATAGTAAGCCAATCCACTGCCAGTATGTTGCTGACATGATGATGATTAAAATGTAACCTCCGACTGTCAGGAAGATACCTGATTTAAGTAGGTCTTGTACTGTAAATGTTCCTGTACCATAAGCAAGCATATTCTGGGGAGCACTTACTGGTAAGAGGAAACCGAAACAGATTACAAATTGTTGTATTAGGACAAATCCTAGTGATGAATCTCCAAAATTCAATGTTGTCGTTAAGGCAATAAACACTGGAATCAAGGCTGAAGCAAGTGATGTTGCACTCGCAAACCCTAAGTGAATTACAATGTTAAATATTGATACTAGCGCAATAATAGCAACAAGTGGTAAGGAATCTAAGCCCATAGCTCCAAATGTAACATCAGATAACCACTGCGCTGCACCTGTTCTAAGTAGTACTGTACCTAGTGAAATACCTATCGCAAATACGATAATTGTACCCCAGTTGATTGTCCCTTCTACTTCCTTCCAAGTAAAGACACCAATCTTAGGTGTTAACATTATTGCAAGTGCAATCAAAGTAATGGATGAAGAATCAAATGGGTGAAGGATTCCCTCTGTCGCCCAGAATACTAGAAGTAAACTTGCGATCGTTATCAAACGCCACTCAACTGCTTTTATTGGACCGAGTTTTTCAATTTCACTGTTGATCATCTCTCGTCCACCAGATATCTCATCTGTTTCCGCTTTAAAGAAACGTGTCATTACGAAGTATAATAAAATACTCATAATGATAGAGAACGGTGCTGCATAGATGAACCATTGAATCCATGATACATCTTCTCCCATAGCTTCATTAATAAAGCCTATTGCGACTAAGTTTTGTGCTGCTGCGGTTTTAATACCAATGTTCCAAATAGAAACAGCTTGTACTGCTGTAACAACGAGGAGTGTTGCAAGACGACTATCTTTTGACATACCGAAGGCTGCAATCATACCAATCAGAATTGGTATAACGGCACCCGCTCTTGCTGTTGCTGATGGTACGAAGAATGCAAGTAAGATAGATACTAAAATTGTACCTAAGACAATTGCATTCGTTTTGTTACCAACAATACGTAAAACGTACAGAGCTAAACGTTTATGTAAGTTAGTAATCTGCATGGCACTCGCTAAGAATAGTGCTGCTGCAACTAAGGCAAGTGCTGAACTAGAAAAACCAGAAAAGGCAAGGCTAAGTGCATTACTTGTACCAAATTGATCTGTTCCATCAGGTACACCTAGCGCTTCCCCAATTTCATTTCCTGGTACTGGAGACAGCCCAAGTAAAATAATGAGTAGGCCAACTATCATTACTGCGGATACTGGATATTTCACTGCTTCTGTTACCCACATGATGACTGCAAATGCTAGTACAGATAATGACCTTAAACCAACTACACCAAGAGCTTCAGGTGCTGGCAAGAAATTAATAATAATTAAAACTAAAAAGGCTACAATAATCCAAAGCGGCTTATACGCTTTTTGTTCTTTCTGATTCGCCATAACAGTTCTTTCTCCTTTATAAAATTTATTATCTTTATCACTGCAAATATACCATTTTTTGTTACTACAAATGCTTCTCAAAGCTAATTTGTCATAATTTCATCAAACTTTTAAAAAGAGGAATTTTGTATTCGTTTTCAACTTTGCCTATTAGCTTTTATTTATTTATAATAAAGATTATATATACCTACCGAACGAAAAAAAGGCATGGCGCATATGAGCCATGCCTTTTTTGCACTTAATCTTCTTCCAAAGCTTCGCTATTGTAAATTTTTACATTTCTAAATACATAACTACCGATTACGGCAACAGTAAATGAAATTACTGCACAGATTGCAGCGTACATAAGCACTTGTCCTGCAGGATTATAACCAAACATTACAAGTAAACCTGGCACTGGTGCTGCAGTTCCTGGGGCATCATTGACCATACCTGACGTCGCAATAACGACACCCGATAAAGCCCCACCTACAAAGTTTGTCACATACATCGGTATAGGGTTTGCAGTCACTAAGTCTGCCTTAGACAACGGTTCTATTGCCACAGAAATAATGGACTTTAAATCTCCTATTTTCAACTTATAGAAGAGCCAAGCACTAGCTGGAGATGATGCAAATGCTGATAATGCTGCAACAGCCATCGGTATACCTGTTAATCCAAGTAAGGCTGTTAATGCCATAGAACTTAGTGGTGAAATTCCAACTATTGTAACAATACCACCGAGCATTAAGCCCATTACTAATGGGTTTGTTTCAGTTGCAGTTTGAATGATTGCACCAATTTCTAGTAATGAGTTGTCTACTAGTGGTGTGATGCCTAATCCAAGTAATCTAATTGCTGGTAGACCAACAAGGATCACGATAATAAAGTCTAAGCCCTTCGGTACAACTTTCTGCAACCAAAGTACAAAGAATGACACTAGATAAGCAGAAAACAAACCGGGAATTAGACCCATATCTCCGAAACCAGCAGCTAATATTGCTGCATTGACCGGTGCAACTTTCATTGCTAAGGCAACTAGCATAACGACAATTGTGCCGTCGAGACTACCTGCAACTGCACCCGCATCTTGGAAAAACGGTATTCCAAATATGTCACCTATCACGAATGTATTCAGTGCCTCAACTAAATATGTCGCAATAGCTGCACCTGCAAATGCACCCATAACTTTAGATCCATATGGCGCGAAATGCGTAAATAACGTAAAAACTAGTAAAATAACTAAAAGTAATCCAATACTTAACAGCTCGTCAATTTCCAAAACCCCCACATTGTATATCTATCAGTGTATAATTATGAAAAGCCTTTCAAAATTACAATGAGATTAAGTTATCATAACAAAAAATTTAAGTCAATTACTTGAGTTTAAAGAATAACTTATCTTTATGTTAAACTAAAAATGTTATAATACATTAAATTACAAAAAATGGAGGCATTATTATGATTAAATACTTAGCAAATGCTTATCTTGGATCTCAACTTATTGAAGGTGGCTTAGACAAGATCAAAGCGGACGGAAACCTAGGTGAAGATTTTGAATCTGAGTTTAACGTGAATGCTGATCAAATGAAATTAGCAGGCTATTTAGAGGCAGTAGGTTCTATCTTCTTGTTCTTATCTTTCTTTGGTAAGACCTTTACAAGAATTGGTACACTTTTAGTTAACGCAGTACTCGGTGTTGCAGTCATAAAACACTTCAAAGCAGGTCATGGATTTGAAGGAAGTAAAAAAGCCTTGAAACTACTCGGCCTTAGTACCTTAAGCTTCTTAGACTCATTCCGTAAATAATGCTCAATAGCTAATTAATCGTGTTTAAAAATTGCAGTTAAAGGATAAATATAAAGACAACATATTTTGGAGGTCTTTTAATTGTTAAACTATAACAAGCAGTTTATAAATGGCGAATGGGTTGATAGTGATAGCAAATCAACTATAGATGTCATTAACCCCGCAACAGAAGAGGCATTTGCAACTGTTGCAGCTGGTAACAAAGCGGATGTAGACAAAGCGGTCGATGCAGCTAAAGACGTATATTTAGAATTTCGTAATACTCCAGTAAAAGAGCGTCAAGCGATGCTAGAACGTATTGCTGAAGAATATGAAAAACGTAAAGATGATCTAATCGAAACAATTTCTAACGAACTTGGTTCGCCAATAGATATGACTGAGCAAACACACTATAATGCTGGTTTAGGGCATTTTAAAACTGCTGCTAAAACCTTAGATACTTTTGAATTTGAGGAGCAGCGTGGTGATGCTTTAATCGTTAAGGAAAGTATTGGTGTGGCAGGTTTAATAACACCATGGAACTTCCCAACGAACCAGACAGCATTGAAATTGTCAGCTGCCTTTGCAGCAGGGTCACCAGTTGTCTTAAAACCAAGTGAAGAAACACCTGTTACTGCAGTATTACTAGCAGAAATTTTTGAAGCAGCTGGTGTACCTAAAGGTGTCTTCAACTTAGTAAATGGTGACGGTGAAGGTGTCGGAATTCCATTAAGTGAACACCCAGATGTACGTATGATGTCATTTACTGGTTCTGGTCGCGCAGGCCGAAGCATCATGGAAAAATCAGCACAAGACTTCAAGAAAGTTGCACTTGAACTAGGTGGTAAATCACCATTGATCGTTTTAGATGACGCAGATATAGATGAAGCTGCTCGCATTGCAACTGGAAGAGTGGTTAGAAACACAGGCCAAGTTTGTACAGCAGCAACACGTACAATCGTCCCTGAAAGTATGAAAGAAGCCTTTATCGAGAAAGTAACTGAAAAAATGTCACAAGTCAAAGTTGGTAATCCAAAAGATAGTGGTGTCGAAGTTGGACCCTTAATTAGCAAAACACAAGTTGATAGAGTCCAAAGTTATATTGAAAAAGGTGAAGCTGAAGGTGCAACCTTACAATTAGGCGGTACAGGCAAACCCGAAGGTCTAGAAACAGGTTACTTTGTTAAACCGACAATCTTCACGAATGTAGACAACAGTATGACGATTGCTCAAGAAGAAATTTTTGGTCCAGTAATGAGCATTATCACCTACGATACTTTAGAAGATTCAATTAAAATTGCCAATGACACAGTATACGGACTTGCAGGCTATGTCGTTGGTAAGGATTCAGAAAAACTTAAACAAGTGGCACGTTCTATCGAAGCAGGTACAGTGATTATCAACGAAGGTAAAGGTACAAATGATTTACCATTCGGTGGTTATAAACAGTCAGGTATAGGTCGTGAATGGGGCGACTACGGCTTAGAAGAATTCCTAGAAGTAAAATCAATTAAAGGCTATTTCGAATAGAATTTAGATACAGAAAATCGTCCGTTTAAAAAACGGACGATTTTTTATATTCTAAAATGCCAAATTCTTCTTTTTAGTAAGTATAAAAAAGTCATATAGAGTATTAATCCGAGCACTAAAAATGAAATATTCATTAGGGATACGCCGTACCAACCAGCTAGTCCCCAGAATAAGCCGGCTAAGGTACCACCAACACTAGATCCTGTGTAGTAGAAAAACAAGTAAAGTGATGAGGCCTGAGCCTTGTTATTGTGGGCGATACTACCAACCCAGCCACTGGTTAATGAGTGTGCAATAAAGAAGCCAAAGGTAAACATGACGAGTCCAATGATAATCGCAATAAGTGATGGGATTAACAAAATTAGTAAGCCTGAAATCGAAATGATGAATGCTGTATATAACATCGTTGTCTTCCCATATTGGTAAACTAAACGACCAGAAATCATTGAGCTTAATACTCCAACTAAGAAAATTAAATAAATCCAACTGACTATAGTTTGACTCACTTGATAATCTTCAATGAGCACGAATGATACGTAGTTATACACAGACACATTGGTTCCAAGTAGTAGGAAACCCATAACAAATAGGATAACTAGTAAAGGATTTTTTATATGTGCAGCTAGTGTTTTTAATAAACTTAATAGATTAAATTCTCTTTTAGTAAAATGTTGAGAGGGTGACAACGAGAACCAGAAAATGACGGTTGCAATTAAGCTCACTACACCAACTCCGATTACACCGACTTGCCAGCTCCACAAACCCGCTGTAAGTCCTGCAAAGACCCGTCCAAATACCGCTCCAAGGGCATTCCCACTTATGTATAGACCCATTGCCCCGGGTAAGCTAGTTGGATGTATTTCCTCTCCAAGATAAGCCATGGCAATGGAAGGTAACCCCGCTAGGGCTACACCCTGTAGCGCACGCATCACAATTAGGCTTGAGAATGTTGGGCTAAATGCCGTTAAAATACAGAGTAAAGACGCGACTAACATAGAAGTTATCATAATATTCTTTCGCCCAACTGTTTCTGATAAAGACCCAAAAAACAGCATGCTGATAGCCAATGTAAATGTTGTCACTGAAAGACTAAGACTTGCTGCAGTCGGTGTAACATTATAAAAAGTCGTTAGGTCTGGTAATATTGGTTGCACGACATACAAAATCGCAAAAGTATTAAAACCTGCTGCAAAAAAAGCTAATACGGTCTGCTTATATTTTGAAGTACCCCGCTCTATAAATTTCATTTTTCATCCCTCTTTAATGTGTATCTTTGTATACTGTTCGATCTAACCACGCTTTAGCTTCAGTTAATTCGGCTGTACTTAATTCTCTTGGATACGTCATCTGTACGAGTTCTACGGTGTCTAAGTCCTTATTGATTTTAGGCTGCATATACTTAAAATCAGTTAGATAGTAACCATTTTTCTCGTAAAATTGCACACGTCTTTTCTTCGTTTCATCATCAGGGACTTCTACTTCAAGAATGACTGGTTTGTTATCTAGGTCATGGAAAGCTTGTAAGGTTTTAGACCCGAGACCTCTTGAACGATAGTTAGGGTTAACTGCTAAATGCTCTATAAAGCGATATTTCTCATTTTCCCATACTGCATAAAATGCAAGAATATCGTCATTTTCCTTTAGCACGAGTATGTTATAATTATTAAGTTTCAGTAAATCTTTTTGACCTTGATACGTTCGTCTCTCTGACTCTGGAAATGACTCTGCCATGAGCTGATAAACAAGATCAAACGCTTTGTCTTCTAGTTTTTCTAACATATTTACACACACTTTCGAATTGTATTTACTTAATACTATAGAACAGTTTGACAATTAAATACAAACTAATCATTTAACATATTAAAAATACCCCATAAACTGGAACCCTGAGTTCAGCTTAAGGGGTAAAGGTTATTTATCGACTGCTACGGCACTAATTTTCTTTAACATATTTCTGAATTGAGAAAGTTCTTCATCACTCAATTCGTCAAAGAGACTCGACAATAGGTTCGCATGACTGGGGAATATGTCACCGATTAGAGCTTGACCCTGTTCAGTGAGTTCGACTGTCATACTCCGCTTGTCGTGCTCGTCACGCAAACGTACGATATATTCTTTTTCTTGTAACTTATCTAAAACGTAAGTCGTACTTGAGTTTGCTATTAAAATGCGTTCTTGTATTCTGTTAATTGGCTGTGGGCCTTTGTTGTATAACAATTCCATGACAGCAAATTCACTGATGTTCAAGCCGTGTTTTCTCACATCTTTTTTAACGCTTTTTTCTAATAGGTCATTCGTTCTTTTAATTCCTACAAAAGCCTTCAGACTTTCTTCAACTCTGTCCATATAATTAATTACCTCTCAACTACTACGAAATCGATAAAATTGTACATCACCAAGGTGATTATGTCAACTTTAGTCTTCATCGTCTTCGTAGTCATCATCCTCTTCTTCGTCAAAATATTCATCATCGAATTCGATATAGCGACCATCAACCATATCAGCATAGGTGTTTGCTTCATAGATCAATTGTTCAATATTCCCGTAGTCATCATCGCTAACATCTAGGTAGACGACCTTGTTGACTTGTCCTGTCACACCATTGAGAGAGACCAAAGCGCCTTCATCATCACCATCGACAATCTGAAGAATATAATACTCTCGATTTTGCCCTTCACCGCTCCAAGTAGAATACACATTGTTGCCACCAACTTCATTTGCAGCAGCATTTTCTGCTTGCTCAACTGTTAAAATTTCAGGTTCATTCGATTCAGCGGCTTCCTCTTTTTTAGATGGAGCTGTCTCTGACTCATCTTCTGTTTTTACAGAATCAGTAGATTTCTCATTTTCAGTCGCCTCATTCTGTTCTTGTGAAGTATTTGAATCATCAGCCGCAGTATCCTCTGACGGTTTCGCAATAGTTTCAATAGCTTCTACCGATGAATCATGGCGGTTAATTGTGATCTTATGAGTACCTGTATCTCCTTCAACATTGACGATGTAAATGTCATCGTCTGCACCTTCTTCTACAGCTTCTACCGAACCACCGTAACGTTCTGTAACGATTGCCTTGGCCTCATCTTCGTTAATCAGGTCTTCTTGGTTGAAAAATACAAATACCATTCCAGCGATGATACCGATGATAACAGCGCATATGGCAAACACTAATTTATTCCGCTTCGTCATGATCCACCTCCATATCTATAATTAGCGTAAAGGTTGTACCTTTGTTCAATTCACTGTCCACTTGAATCTCAATACCGTTTTTATCTGCCAGTGTTTTGGCTATAGCTAGACCAAGGCCAGAGCCCCCTGTCTTTCTTGCTCTTGCTTTGTCTACTCTATAAAATCTTTCAAATATTTGATTGAGTTCTGCCTGAGGTATACCAATACCTCTATCACGAATTTCTACAAATACTTTTTCAGCATCCTTACTTATGTTCACTTCAATCGATTCTTGACTATACTTATAGGCATTATCTAAAAATATTTTAATCAATTGCTCAAAGGACTGCGTATTAATATATATATGAGGATTTGTACCATCTGTACTCACGTCGATCTTTCGATTAAATGCTTTTTCTAATCGTTTTGATACGTCATTAACAAGATGGACGACGGGTATATACTCTTTATTCTCTGTTTCATCTTCTTTTGATACTTGAGTGAAACTTAGGAATTGTTCCGTTAAATATTTCATTCTTAGCGTTTCGTCCGAAATTGCTGTAATACCTTCATCTAATAAATTACTTCTTGTCCGACCAAAACGTTCTAACATCTTAGCATAAGATGATATGACTGTGAGTGGCGTTTTTAGCTCATGGGATGCATTCATAATAAAGGCTTGTTGGTTTTCGTCGTGCGCCTTTAAAGTTAACATCATATCGTTATAAGAATCTGTCAGCATTTTTAATTCTTCAGTATCAGACTCGTTTGTTGAGATTGTCTTAAATTGCCGAACACCTTCTTTGTCATTCATACGTCTAATCACTTGTTTAATTGGCCCTATGATTAAGTTAGTTATTACTCGGTTTAAGATAAAGACTAGAAGTATAATCACGACTGATGATATGACTAGAATCCACTTCAGAATATTATAAGTGCTATATAAAAACTCAACATTTTCAAATATTTGGAGTGAGTACACCTCCCCATTATCCCAAATAATAGGCTGGGAACTCATAACAAAATGCTGCTCACCTAGACTTGTAACGTCAGTGTATTGCTTCGTACTATAGTCCTCAGATAGCTCTACATAGCTCTGATCCGTCGCTATTCTAACGATATAATCACCCGCTTCATCTTGTAAGGCGATATAACCGTTAGACAGTGAGAAATACTGTAGGACTGTTTCCCCACTAATGTTGCTTTCCCTCGCATTTTGAACTTCAGAAATAATATTATTCCCTCTGTTCTCTAACTGTCCCATCTCAGCTTCTAAAGAATAGTGCTTATAAGAAAAATAAATAAGCAAATTAATTAAAATCACGACGATGGCAATCATCAGTGTGGTGTAAAGTTGGATTTTAGTTCCTAATTTCATAAGTTTAGTCCTTTATCATGTAGCCGATTCCTCTAACTGCAGAAATTAGGGAGGGCTTGGATTCATCTAGTTTTTTTCTAATGTATCTGACATAAACATCTACAGTGTTCGTATCTCCAAAGTAATCATATCCCCATACTGCCTCGATAATCTGTTCACGAGACAAGGCCTGATTCTTATTATTCATAAGATACAACAGCACATCGAACTCTTTTTGAGTCATATAGACTGCTTCACCACTACTGAACACTTCTCTAGACATGGGGTTAATTTCAATATGTCGGTGCTTTATAACTTCTGATTTAGTCTCTGTTACAGTCGTCGATTTTAAGTGTACTCTAATTCTCGCGAGAAGTTCTTCAACTTCAAATGGTTTAGTCATATAGTCATTGGCACCTGAATCCAGTCCACTGACCTTATCCATTACTGCATCCCTTGCTGTGAGCATGATGACTTTAATTTCTTCATCTTTTAGCCGTATCCGTCTCAATACTTCTAAGCCATTTAACTTTGGAATCATTACATCAAGGAGCACTAGGTCAAACGCGCCATCTTCATATTTCTCCAAAGCTTCTTTCCCCGTATATGCTATTTCAGTTTTATAGCCTTCGTAGTCCAGTTCTAGTTGAATCACTCTAGCAATCTTCTCATCATCTTCTACAATCAATATTTGCTCCATGATATCCCCTCACAGTTCATTCTTACGGTCATTATATCATGTTGACTATGAGTAAAAATACGCCCATATGGGCGTATTTCTTAGTCTTCTACTTCAGTTACTTCACCAGTTTTAGCATTGATTTTAACTTCATAGTCACCGATTTCAAAATCGTATTCGAAGTCATCAACATCGTAATCCCATTCTGTAATTGTGCCATCTACTTCACTTTTAGCAAGCGCCTTAGCATCTTGTAGTGATAGAATCTTTACATCCTGAGCTTTCTCAACATTTTTGAAGTCATCACTATCATCGTCTCTTTCTTCATCTATAACCTTAAGATCATTGACATTGTATTTAACTTCATATTCATCATTTTTGTTTACAAGCGTCACTTCGTAATAGTGATCACCATCATCTTCTTGGTAATTCACACTCTCTAAGATGCCATCAAATTCCTCTTGGGCTTTCTTTACAGCATTGGCAACTTTGTCACCTTCAAATGCATCTTCTAATGCAACTTGATTCGTATTTTCGTTGTTTGATTTAGAAGTCTTTTCTGCCGCTTGGACTTCATTTCTATCGTCACGGTCGTCGTCATCTCTTTCATCCGCTTCGTCTCTGTCATCATCACGATCATCTTCCGCTTCATCTATATCGTCATCGCGGTCGTCTACATCAAGATCATCCTCTATAATACTTAGGTCATCTGCCTTAACTTTAACATCAAAGTCTTCACCGTTATTTTCAATTTCAATTTCGTAGTAATATTGGCCGTCATCTTCGTCGTATTCGATTTCTGTCACCTTACCACCGTATTCTGCTACTGCTTTATCTGCTGCTTTTTGAGCTTCTCCACTTAGTTGCTCTTGGTTGTCGTCGTCATCCCATTCCATATCATCCGCATTAACATTTGTTGCTCCTAACACTAAGGCTGAAACTAATGCGCCACCTACAAAGATACTTTTTGTCATTTTCATCTTCAATCATCCTCCATTTTTTCCGATTTCATATCGGTTGTTTAACTTTCTGACTTTAGTATAGACAGACTAAGCTAAGGGTTAGTTAATCAATTCTTAAAGGATGATTAAAAAGTATTTGAACTATTTTAATTGCTCTAATAGCTCAAGTGCTCTAGCATTTCCTGCTTTCTTTAGCGTCCTTAAAGCACGTTTTATAATAAAAGGGTTAGTCTTCTCGAAATGTTCACTTATAAAATTAGTGACAGCTGTCTCATCGTATTTAGATAGATCATTAAGATGATTACCAACTGATTTTTCAACGTAGCGTGATGAGTCACTTAAAAATGGTTCCAATAGTTTTAAATTCTCAGTGACGTCACCTTTTATAAAGTCTAGTTTTTTGGCCCAAGGTAAGCGTGGCCGAGTACCCTCAGTTACTAAGCGTCGAAGATGTGCGTTTTCATCATTAGCCCAACGTCTGAATACCGTTTCAACTCGCTCGTAGTCATCTCTTATAAAAGGGCGTATGGCAAATTCAGCAGTATCTCTTTTGGTGATTTCTTCTATAGTTTTAATAGATTGTTCAAAATGATCTTGGCCATACATTTCTACAAACTTTGATAAGGCTCTGTAATAGTACATTTTTTCAAAAGGGAAATAGAATTCATCGTTCTCTACACCAAGTATCGACATAATAATATCTGTTGCTGCTATATAATCATTTGGCAAATAATTTTTTAGTTGCCTGCTAAACGCTTCAATCCTTTCAGACATTCTCTTATTTTCTGTTTCCTTAACAACATCATAAATAAAATTCGCTCTATCAAAAGCAGGGTAGACTTCACTAATATGTTCGGCATACAGTCGAGCTAAGTCTTCATTAAAATAATCTTTCATTACTGGTCGCTTATACATAATCTCTCTCCTTATAATAAAAAGGAGCCTCGTAAGAGACTCCTTTTTCTATTTATGGTCAATATAACGGAATATGCCGAGACCCTTACTTCCGATTCCACCATGCACTCCTAAAGCTGGAGTTAGAAATCCTACTCTACAACTTATACCCGGATACATGTTTTCAAATCGTTTTTTTAGTTGGTGAGCTTCTTCAGAAATATTACCATGCGCAATAGCAATCTTGATTTTTCCATTGAACTTATCCATTGCTTCATCTATTAGTGATTCCCACAATTTAATAACTTTACTGTTCGTTCTTACCTTATCATATGGTTTTACGCTACCATCTTTAGCAAAGTGAACAATCGGCTTAATCTTAAATAAACTACCAATAAAGGCACTCCCTGCACTAAGACGCCCACCTTTAACAAGATAGTTTAAATCATCAACTGCTAGATATATTTTTGTATCTCCAACTAAATCATTTATTTCTTTAGTCGTTTCTTCAACGCTTACACCGCTTTCGATTAAAGCGATTGTTTCAGCTAGGAGATGTTCAATAATGAATGATGTCCCATTCGAATCGATAAGATGGTAATCGAATTTGCCTTCTTCCTTGTATTCTTCTAAAACCATTTGTGCACTTTGATATGTGCCACTAATACCACTACCGATATGAATTGCAATTACAGTATCATAGCCTCTTTTTACTATCTCATCACAGACTTCATAGTACTCACCAACTTGTGGTTGAGATGATTTTGGCAATTCCTTTTCATTAGCAAGTCGTTGATAGAATGATTTCAAGGCACTTTCATCTGTAGTATCTTTAAAAACTGAGCCATCGCTAAAAGTAACCGATAGATGAACCTGAAATACATCTGGATGGTTACTTAACTCTTCTGACAGGCTTGCAGTACTGTCTACAATATAGGCAATTTTCATTTTTTTCCTCCTAGAATCCGTACATTTTACTATAGCTTATTATATTAGATTCAGTAGTATAAGTATATTAAAAACAGTCCACTACAAAATCGTTTATATTGCATGGACAACTTTCTAATAATTATGTAAACTCAAGTATATGAATTAGCATACACAAATACTTACATAACAAATGGGAGGGTTTTTATGACAGAGAAAAAAGGGTTTTTTCAGAAATTACTAGACACATTAGAACGTCTCGGAAACAAGCTTCCGGACCCATTCGCATTATTTTTAGGATTAGCATTTTTAATCATTGTTATTTCTTGGATTTTCAGTTTATTCGATGCGTCTGTTATACATCCAGGTAACGGTGAAGAACTACCGATAAATAGTTTAATTTCAGGGGCAGGTCTTCAGTTTATACTCACATCCATGCTCGAAAACTTTACAGGGTTCGCACCACTTGGACTGGTACTTTCTATGATGCTTGGTATTGGTCTTGCAGAGAAAGTTGGTTTACTAGATTACGCAATCCGTAAAACTATACTCAAGTCACCACCATTCCTAGTAACTTATACAGTAGTATTTGTGGGTATCATGGGTAACTTAGCATCTGATGCTGCTGCTGTTATTATCCCACCCCTTGGTGCACTTGTTTTCTATAAACTTGGACGTCATCCACTAGCAGGTTTAGCAGCTGGTTTTGCCGGTGCTGGGGCTGGTTTTACGGCCAACCTTTTCATCGCTGGTACCGACGTTCTTTTATCAGGTATTTCAACAGAGGCTGCACGTTTGATTGATGATTCAATCGTTGTTACACCTGTAGACAACTGGTACTTCAACATTATCTCAGTATTTATGCTAACAATTATTGGTGGACTTTTAACTTCTAGATTTGTTGAACCACGGTTAGGTAAATACACAGGTGACAGTGTTGAGGAAGAAAATGAAGAAGAATTACCTAATGCCAAAAAAGGCCTGATTGCTGCATTAATAACAGGTCTAGTATACTGGGGCATAATTATTGCTGTCATCTTCATACCTAACAGTCCTTTAACCAATGAAGATGGTGGTATTATTCCATCTCCATTCATTGACGGTATTGTTCCAATCATACTTATATTCTTTATTTTAATTGGGCTTGCTTTTGGTGTTACAACCGGGAAAATTCGTTCCACAAAAGATGCAACACATTACATGACCGAATCAATCAAGGACATGGCTGGTTATATTGTACTTGTATTCGCGATTGCTCAGTTCATTGCTTACTTTAACTGGTCAAATTTAGGAACATGGCTTGCTGTAAATGGAGCTGAATTCTTAGAAAGTGTTGAATTTACCGGTCTCCCATTAATCATTGGCTACGTTATCTTCACAGCCCTATTAAACTTCTTGATTACATCAGGTTCAGCAAAATGGGCAATCGAAGCACCAATATTTGTACCGATGTTTATGCAACTCGGTTACGATCCAGCCTTTACTCAAGCAGCTTATCGTATTGCAGATTCATCTATTAACATCGTTACACCACTATTCCCATACATGGTTATCATTTTAGCCTTTATGCAGCGCTATGATAAGAATGCAAGCATTGGAACTTACATGTCACTGATGCTACCATACTCATTAGTTTTCTTGTTGGCATGGATTATTTTATTAGCTATTTTCTACTTTACAGGATTACCGCTTGGACCTGGAGCATCAGTATTTCTAGAAGACCGCGCACAATAATCTTAGGAGATGAAGAAGCATGGAATTAAAAGACAAACTCGTTCAATGGCGTCGTGATTTTCATCAACATCCTGAACTCGGGTTTTTAGAAATGCGTACAGCTTCAATCGTCGCTCAAACACTGAATGAACTAGATATTGATTTTGAAATTGGTACGGCAGTTATGGATCCCAATTATGTTATGGGCAAACCAAGTGATGATGAAACAAAAGCGCATTACCAATGGGCGAAAGCACACGGGGCCGTAGAAGCATATTTAAATGATTTAAAGGATGGTTATACCGGTATTGTTGCAACTATTGATACAAACAAAGCAGGTCCAACGACAGCTTTTAGGGTCGACATGGATGCTTTACCAATCTACGAGGCAGAACACGACAGCCATGTACCTGTTAAAGAAGGCTTTCGTTCGATTAATAATGATATGCATGCCTGCGGACATGATGTCCACACATCCATTGGACTTGGTCTTGCGACACTTGTACAAGAAAGAAAAGACGAATTGTCCGGTATTATAAAGATCATTTTTCAACCTGCCGAAGAAGGCACGAGAGGTGCACGGTCAATGGCTGAAAAAGGAATCGTTGACGATGTTGACTACCTCATCGCCTCTCATATAGGTACAGGTGTTCCAATGAATCACTTCTTAGGGTCAAACAATGGATTCTTAGCCACAACTAAAATCAATGTAACATTTAAAGGTGTGTCAGCTCATGCAGGTGGCAATCCAGAACAAGGTAAAAATGCGATGTTAGCTGCAGCAAATGCTGTGATTAACTTAAATGCAATTCCCCGCCATTCTGAAGGCGCAACACGCGTGAATGTTGGTGAATTACACGCAGGTAGCTCACGTAATGCCATTGCTGATTTTGCTTCTTTAAAAATGGAGATTAGGGGTACTACTTCTGAAATTAACGACTATATGAGAAGCTATGCAGAGTCCATTATCAAAGGGGCAGCTGAGATGTTTCAGGTTGAATATACACTTGAAACTGTCGGAGAAGGCCGAAGTGCTAAAGGAGACACTACACTTGCTGAAATCGTGACCCAGGCAGCTCAATCAAATGGTTTACAAACAACAATTGAAGAAGATAAACCGAGCGGTAGTGAGGATGCAACTTTTCTAATCAACCGTGTTCAAGAAAAAGGTGGACAAGCAACATACTCTATTTTCGGCACAGAATTAAAAGCAGGTCATCACAATGAAAACTTCGACATAGATGAAGACAGTATGTTACCTGCTGTGAACACACTTTTTGATACTGCAAAACGTTTATCTACTCAATAATACACACCTGTCAAAGGGCAAAATCTCATGGTTTTGCCCTTTTTCACGTTTATTTTTTATATACAGGGCTATCTATATTATAATGATTAAATTTTTATCTACTTTCATGATTCAAACTTTTCGTCTAGTGAGGTTGAAATTGTTAGTGTAGATTGTTATTATTTATCGTTGTTAATCAAAAACCAAGGAGTGATGTAATGGCTAATCAAACGCCATCTTCGGAAAAGAACAAAGGAATTTCTCATGTATTTCTATATGCCGCTTTAATCGTCGGTGCCCTAGTTGTCATCGGTGCAATTTTCCCGGATCGTTTCGGTGATATATCTGGCTCCATTTCCGGCTGGGTAACAAGTTATTTTGGCTGGTATTACATGATATTAGTGGCTTTAATCGTTATGTTTTGTATTTTTCTTATCTTCAGTCCAATCGGAAAACTAAAGTTAGGTAAACCTGATGATGAACCTGAATTTAGAACAATCTCTTGGATTGCAATGCTCTTTAGTGCTGGTATGGGTATCGGACTGGTATTCTATGGTGCCGGAGAACCAATCGCCCATTACCTTTCTCCACCAACTGCAGACGGAGAAACTACTGCAGCACTTGCAGAATCAATGCAATCTACTTTCCTACACTATGGTATTCACGCTTGGTCAATATATGGAATCGTCGGCTTATGCTTAGCCTACGCGAGTTTCAGAAAAGGCGAAGTTGGACTACTTTCTAAAACGCTCCGTCCTCTATTTGGTGATAGAGTAGATGGCTGGTTAGGCGTAGTAATCGATGTCCTTGCTGTTTTCGCTACTGTAATCGGTGTAGCCGTATCTCTAGGTATCGGTGCCATTCAAATTAATGGTGGCTTAAATTATCTATTCGGTTTACCTGTCAGCTTAACAAGTCAGGCAATTATTATTGCTTCAGTGACTGTGCTCTTCCTATTCAGTGCTTGGAGTGGTCTGAGTAAAGGAATTCAATATCTAAGTAATACAAATATGATCTTAGCAGGTATCCTTTTTGCAATTATTTTAATTGTCGGGCCAACTATGATGATTTTAAACATCATGACAACAAGTACTGGTGGTTACTTAAGCTCAATTGTAAGAAATACTTTTGATGTTGCGCCTCTAAATCCACAGAAAGCTGAGTGGTTAAGTTCATGGACAATCTATTATTGGGGTTGGTGGATGAGCTGGAGTCCATTTGTTGGTATCTTTATCGCACGTGTTTCTAAAGGCCGTACGATTAGAGAATTCATCATTGCAGTACTACTCGTTCCAACTGTAATTGGTATTATTTGGTTCAGTGTATTTGGTGTCACTGGTATTATGGCTGGTGTTAATGACGACCCAGGAATTTTTGAAATGGCAACAGAGGTTCAACTTTTCGCAGTGTTTGACACCTTGCCATTAGGTTGGTTATTGTCAATTGTTGCTATCTTACTTGTATCAATTTTCTTCATCACATCAGCAGACTCGGCAACCTTTGTATTAGGTATGCAAACATCACATGGTAGTTTAAATCCGTCAAGTATGACTAAAGTGATTTGGGGTATCTCACTTTCTGCTATTGCATTTACACTATTAGCTGCAGGTGGAGAAACTGGACTGAATGCCTTACAATCTGCAGCAATTATATCTGCACTACCATTTAGTTTTGTTTTAATTGGTATGATGCTCGCATTCTACAAAGACGCAAACAACGAACGTAAGTATCTTGGACTTTCTATCACACCTAGTAAAGAAAGACTTGAAACTTACAAAGAATCTTCTCATGAAGAATATCTAGAAGAACTCGATGCTTATGCTGAAAAAGATAAGCCTAGAGGTGTGTAATATAAAGAAAAAAGGCTTGATTCCAAAAAGGAATCAAGCCTTTTTTGTGCTATTGCAATTTACCTTGAGCTGCGATGTCTAATGTGTCGACAACTTCACCGTCTCTTAATAGATATGCTTTATGATAGAGATTCGATACTGGGCAGATATGGTTCGGTATGATGCGAACTTTATCACCAATATTGATTGCTTGGTTAAAGTGTTCGTTATATATAATCGCATGTTCATCAAACACACCGTGTACATGTACATCGTCGTATTCTATGACCTTACCAAATCCTGTAGTTGTCGTTAGCCCTTTACTTCTAGACTGAGCAGTTAGACCTTTTGCACCAACATCTGTGATCACTCGTTCTTTAGTCGGTTTAGAGATTACAGTTGTCAGTACACTAGCGGCAGAATGTTCGTAAGTGCCTATCGCGTTAGATTGTGAACAATCCATTAAAATATAGGTGCCTGGTCTAATCTCCGTGACACCCTCAGGAATATCAAAACCGAACATGAATGGTGGTGTTGAGCCAATGCTCACTGTTTCGAGTTCAAAGCCCATCTCGCTTGCAATGTCGTTGAAGTATAAGGTTCTTGTTGTTGCTGTATTAAATACATCAAGACAATCCGCCTGATCTACTGCTTTGTAAGTATGGCCATCGTGTGAGAATATCCCTTTTAACTCAATGTTATTTGACGATTTTATTTCATGAAGTAAAGCTTTATAATCATTGACCTCAATAATACCAGAACGCTCTTCTCCAACTTCGATTTCGATTAGAATCTGAGCTTTTTTCTGAGCACCCTCAAATACTGCTTCAATCTCTTTAATGTGAGCAATACTATCTACCCCAAATGAAATATCAACAGTTTCTGCAAGTTTTTTTATTCTTTCAAGTTTCTGTTTACCCGCAACTTGATTTGCAATAAAAATATCCTGAATACCATAGACCGCCATGATTTCCGCTTCACCAATTTTAGCAACCGTAACACCACTCGCACCACTTTGTAATTGCTTCTGTGCAAGTTTAGGCATCTTATGTGTTTTAGTATGTGGCCGTAACCTCACATTTTGCTTCTTCGCATAATCACTCATATAAGCTAGATTTTTCTCTAGAACTGCTTCATCTATTAAGAGTGCAGGTGTATCGATTTCTTGATAATTCATTAAATCTCCCCCTTACACTAAATATATACCATCTTATTCATCATTACATAGAATTTGGCCATTATGATGATGATGTTTACATTCCACTTGTAAAGTAACATGGTTGATATTTGAGTCTTTCATCTTTTCTTCTATATCATTAATGATTGCTTGCGTTTCATGCACATTTAAGCTGCCATTCACTACAATATGTCCACTCATTGCATTAAAACCGCTCGTAATACTCCAAATATGAACGTGGTGAATGTCTTCAACACCATCTACGGTTCTTACCTCCTCTAATAAATGATTCAAATTAACGTCATGTGGCACACCTTCCATAAGGACATGTAGAGATTGGCGAAGTACTCTCCATCCGCTGACAGTAATAATAACTGCAACAATAACGCTGGCTAAAGGATCCATGAATCCCCAATCCAAAAACATGATGGATAAGGCGGCAATAATTGCTGCGACAGAACCAAATAAGTCACCGAGCACATGTAAAAATGCACCTCGCATATTGAGGTTATCATGTGTATCTCCAGACATTAAAATCTTTGCAACAATTAAATTCACTATAAGACCAATTATTGCAATAACTAACATACCAGTTGACGCTACTTCTGGTGGATTTATAAAGCGATTAATTGCTCCGATAAAAATTGCGATGGCAATAATAATCAAGGTCGTTCCATTGAAAACCGCTGCTAGAATCTCAAATCTCTTGTAGCCAAATGTACGGGCTTTGTCCGCTTTTTTCTCACCAAATTTAAAGGCTAAGAGTGCGATTAATAAAGAAAAGGCATCACTTAACATATGCCCAGCATCACTTAAAAGTGCCAGACTGTTCGTGACAATACCTCCGATAACTTCAACAATCATAAACACTCCGATGAGAATTAAACTTATCGTCAGTGCTTTTTTATTCGCACCATGAGTATGATCATGATGTCCGTGATTATGATAATGATCACTCATAATATCACTCCGCTTCTTGGGTTTTTTTTGCTATCTATTTACTATTTCTGGGTGTATTATAGGCATATCAATACTTTACCACATTTTAAAAGGTACATAGGTGTATAAATTATGAAACAAAAATATCAATTATATCTACTTTACAATAGTATTTTCCTTGTCTTTCTCGGTATCAGTTTAGTGATACCAGTTCTACCTTCAATCATGAATGAACTTAATATTTCTGGTGCTGGCGTCGGTTACTTAACAGCTGCTTTTGCAATGACTCAACTGATTTTTTCGCCTTTTACGGGTCGTGCAGCCGACAAATTTGGACGGAAAATTATTATCGTTATCGGAATGGTCATTTTCGCCTTTTCCGAACTACTATTTGGACTTGGAACGACAATAGAAGTCCTTTTCATTTCAAGAATTTTAGGTGGCTTAGCAGGGGCATTTATAATGCCAGCAGTCACTGCATTTATTGTTGACTTAACAACAGATCAAAACCGTGCAAGAGCACTTGGCTATATGACCGCTGCTTTAAATTTCGGTTTTATAATTGGGCCAGGTGTCGGTGGTATCTTAGCTGAAGTCAGTACACGTCTACCATTTTTCGTCGCTGCTGTACTCGGTATCATCAGTGCAGTTTCAGCAATCTCTCTATTGACCGAACCAAGAAGAAAAACTGAGGTCGCAGCAGAGAAAACCGAAGTTAAGGCGAGCAACTTTAGAACAATCTTAACTCCAGTATTCTTTATTGCTTTCTTAGTTATCTTTGTTTCTACATTTGGTATGTCTGCATTCGAATCATTCTTTAGTCTATATTTCGATAGAAAACTCGGCTTTACACCGTTTGATATTGCAGTCGCAATAACTGGTGGTGCCTTGATTGGTGCAATTGCCCAAATTATCTTTTTTGAACCACTTGTTCGTAAGTTTGGAGAACTCAATATTATCAGGGCATCAATCATTTATTCAGCCTTCTTGGTATTTATCATTACCTTTATGGAGTCCTACTGGGCAATAATGGCCATTGCTTTTATTATCTTTGTAGGTTTCGATTTAATCAGACCTGCAGCTACAACCTTCCTATCACATATAGCAGGAGATAACCAAGGTTTTGCAGGAGGAATGAATTCATTTTTCACTTCCCTTGCAAATGTTGTTGGCCCAATCATCGGTGGTATTCTATTTGATATTAATTTAGATTTACCATATTACTTCAGTGCAATTGTTTTAGTAATCGGTTTTCTTATAACAGTAATATTTTGGCGAGACCCTCGAAGAATATAGTGGTACTAAAGTCTGAATTACGCGTCAATCGCTCAATCTCGCGTTATAACACTTTTAATTTTGATTCGCAATATGTAATAATTAAGAAGATGAAAGTTCTTATGAGATTTCTCACATATTTTGGAGGGTTATATAAATGAAAGATGAAATTACAGATATAACAATTATTGGCGGTGGACCGACAGGTCTATTCTCAACATTTTATGCTGGAATGAGACAGATGTCTGTACGCTTAATCGATAGCTTACCTGAATTAGGTGGACAGTTAACTGAACTTTATCCGGATAAATATATTTATGATGTTGGCGGATTTCCAAAAATCCTCGCCAAAGATCTTGTGAATAATTTAGTTGAACAGGCGAAATACGCTGAACCTGATTTTCATTTAGGTGAAACTGTTCAATCATATAGAAAAGAAGATGATCACTTTGTCCTAACAACGGACAAAGGTGAATATTTAACACGTACAATCTTGATTACAGCTGGTGTCGGCGCTTTCCAACCTAGAAAACTTGGTCTAGAAAATGAAGTAGAATTCGAAGGCGCTTCCCTACAATATGCTGTTCGTGATTTAGAAAAATTCAAAGATAAAGATGTCGTCGTTCTTGGCGGCGGTGACTCAGCACTTGACTGGGCACTCATGTTAGAAAAATTAGCTAAGTCAGTCACACTTGTGCATAGACGTGAACGTTTTACAGCACATGAAACGACAGTCCAACAAGTTAAAGACTCCAGTGTCACAGTTAAAACATCTCTTAATGTAACAGAAATTAAGGGTGATGCAGGTCAGATTGAAGAGTTGGTTTTAACTGCTAAAGATGGTAGCGAAGAAGTGATTCAGGCGGATCAACTTATCGTTAACTTTGGTAACATTTCTTCACTAGGGCCACTTAAAGATTGGGGCCTAAAACTGGATAAAAACTCAATCGAAGTAGATGCTCACATGCAGACAAATATCGAAGGTATCTTCGCAGCAGGAGATGTCACTACCTTTGAAGGTAAAGTTAAACTAATTGCCACTGGATTCGGTGAAGCACCAGTCGCAATTTCATACGCTAAATCTTCATACGATGCTAAGTCTCGTATCCAACCAAAACACTCTACAAGTGTCTTCAAACAAGATTAATTACACAAAAGCACGGTCATTTGACCGTGCTTTTTTCATGTGAAACATTAACCAAATATTCTTAATCCAACGACAGCAATAACAATGATTGAAAGATACATTACACGCTTATAGCTCGCTGATTCTTTATAAAAAATTATACCCACTAAAGCACTACCGATTGTACCAATACCTGTCCATACAGCATAAGCGACACCAAGTGCTATTGTTTCCATTGCGAGACTTAATAATCCCAAACTGATTGGAAAGCCGATGCAAAGTGTCAACCAACCTCGTACCTTCTTACCTTGACCAATCCATGTCATACCAGTAACTCCGGCAACTTCAAAGAGTCCAGCAAATATTAAAATAATCCAACTCATTTCGCACCCTCCTCATGATCTGTTACCGTTTTAAGGCCAATTACACCAAAGATTAATAAGGCAACAAAAAAGATGACTGTAAGGCTAAAATCTTCACCAAATATAACAATGTCTACAACAACCGTCCCAACAGCACCAAGGCCTGCAAATACTGCATAGACTGTACTTGCGGGTAGTTTAGTAGAAACATACACTAAAAGTAAAAAGCTCCCGACGACACCTAAGCCTGTTAATGCCCATTCATACCACGTTACTGCATACTTTAATCCACTTGCCCAGCCAATCTCAAATAGGGCTGCTAATACAACTAATAACCACATATCAATGCTCCTTTTCTTTGTTTTAGAGCGAAAAAAGCCTGGGAGAATAACATTCGTTACTCTCCCAGGCTTTTGTCCCTCCGTGTACCGGATAATCCGGCGTTTTCTCTCGGTCCAGACTTATTTTCATAACGGAACCCTAGAAAACTTTTATAGATTTCATTTTATAATAATACATCGTGAATTTTTTGTCAAACTTCTATGATTCCATAATGAAACTTACTCGATTTTCTTTTAACTTGTTCAAAGCCTAATGCTTCAAACCTAGGACTTCTGTAGTGATCTTTAAGAATCACTTTTCTTTTTGCCACTCTCCGTGCCTCTTCTACAGCTTTAGTAGTGAGACCTTGATTTGCTACAGTAGCAATAGCCTGTATTCCTTGTGACTCCTCTATTTCTGTTGAAAACATCGGGTCGAAATATACGATATCTATACTAGAATCCTCAAGGTTTTCTAAATATTTTACATGATCACTGTGGATGACTTCTATTTGCCTCATACTGCTTATAATTTCATCTAAGTGACTTTTATATTGATTCATTCCTTCTTTTAACATGACATA
Source organism: Jeotgalicoccus huakuii (assembly GCF_036665975.1). NCBI lineage: Bacteria > Bacillati > Bacillota > Bacilli > Caryophanales > Staphylococcaceae > Jeotgalicoccus > Jeotgalicoccus huakuii. The sequence continues at coordinate 151,206 of NZ_JAVIYN010000002.1, forward strand.
AAGTGAAAAGTCTTTCTCAATGGCATACACTTTTCCTGTCTGACCAACTGCCATTCCTGCAATAATGCTGTCAGCCCCGAGGCCTGCTGTACAATCAAGAAATGTCATTCCCTGCTCTAGCTTCGATGTTTCAACTAAGGCATCTACTTCACCTTTAATGATGCGTTTCGCTCTAACCATTGCAAAATTTGGATGATAGACAAGTGGCTTATCTACGCCTGATAGCTTAATACTGATACTGTCTGAACTTACAACTAGTATATCGTCGTTATACTGGATCTCTATAGCTGATATAGAGCGTTTCTCTCTATTTACAAATACCAGTTTGTAACGCGTAGCGATATCTATTGCTAGCGCCAAAGTTTCCTGTGAATAACGACCAGCAGTTGTCACAATCATCCCTAAGACCCCTATCGAAATTGTTTATGTATGTATTTTATCATGGTAATATATTTTTATAGTACTAATAACGAAAAGAGGCTATCCAATGACATTAAAACAAGAGCTAAATGCTGAAGAAAAAGAAACGTTAATTGCCAAACTAAAATCTCGTTTTGATACTCACAAAGAAAGACATGAGTCTTTATCATTTGAAGATATTGAATCTCGTCTTGACGACAAAAAACTTGTAACGCTTTACAACATGGAAGTCACTGAAGGTGAACCTGATGTCATTGTTTTAGACGGGGATCTCCATTTTGTAGATTGTTCTAAAGAGAGCCCTAAAGGGAGACGTAGCGTTTGCTATGACCGCCAAGCTTTAGAAGCGCGTAAAAAGTATAAACCTGATAACTCAGCTGTCGATCTCGCTAATGAGATTGGTATAGAGATTCTAAGTGAAGATGAGTACAGAACGCTACAAGAATTTGGAGAATTTGACCTTAAATCATCGAGTTGGATTGTTACACCTGAAAAAATTCGTTCCTTAGGTGGTGCGCTCTTCTCTGACCGACGTTACGATAGTATCTTCGTATACCACAATGGTGCGGATTCATATTATGGCGCTAGAGGTTTTAGAGGAAAACTTAAAATATAAAAAAGAGGGGGACACCCCTCTTTTTTATTTGTCATCAATTATTTCTTTTAAAACTACAGCCTGATTGTGTTGTTCGTCTTTTGCTGCATATAAAAGTGTCACATTATGACCATCAGAGTCTTTCTGAATCTCAGTGATAAGATCACCCTTATCTTTCAACTCTTCTTCATATTTCACTTTAAATTCTTTCCATTTATCTACATCGTGATTAAACCATTTTCTAAGTTCAGTAGATGGTGCCAATTCTTTATACCATTCATCGAGTTCTAAATTTTCCTTCTTAATGCCTCTTGGCCAAACTCGGTCTACAAGAATTCTTTTGCCGTCTTGGGTGGAAATATCATCATACACTCTCTTTAGTTTTAACATATGACAACCAACTCCTAAAAAATATGCTACTCACTACATACCCATTCCTATATTATTTTTCGTCATCATTACCTTTATTTAGAATTAAAAAGTCCAATTCTTCTTTAGACAATGATTTCAAGGTCTTGTATTTAAATGCAAAGAATATAGTACCTAAGATTACCCACATTAATAAGGCATAATATGACGGTGCCGAAAGTGCTGCTGGTGATCCTGGATATAGTAATAACACTAGGAACACTAATGAGATGATAACACCTAGAACACCAAATATGACGTATACAACGTTTTTGCTTTCTGGTTTAGAGAAGTATTTTACTGCGACTGCACTCGTTGCTAAGAAAGCAATAGATACACCAACAGAAGACATATCTACAATCCAGTTTAAAGCAGTTCTTCCTAGCCATGGTGCAACAAGACAAACGATTAGGACGAATAACACTGCGTAATGTGGCGTCTTGTTTTTCTTGTGTACTTTAGCAAATATTGCCGGTACAAATTGCGCACGTCCCAGTGCAAAAATTAAACGTGATGATGACATGTAGAAACCGTTAAGACCAGTAAAGACCCCGAAAGTTATGGCAAATGTTAAAAACATTAAACCAATTATCCCCATAGAGTTTTGAATGACTGAGCCAGTTACCCAAACTGCCCCGTCCATAGAATTCTGATCCGGGTAAATCCATGATGTTACTAAAATCATTGCGACATAAGTAATGATGGATGCTATAATTCCAAACACAATAAGTTTAAAGGTTTTATCTGCACTAAATTTAAACTCTTCTGCTGCTTGTGGAATGTTATCAAAGCCAACATACATCCACGGCGCTATTGCAACAATTAGAATGATGGACTTCCAAACACCGTCTGTTTCATGGAAAAGTGGCTGTGCATTCTCAAATGAGAATTCTCCGACGAAGAAAGATAATACAAATAACCCTGCTACAACTAAGGCCATAAACAAACAGAATATAAATTGAAGGTTTCCTGAAAGACCTGAGCCCTTCATACTAATCCAAGCAAAGATGATCAATATCAAGGTGGATAAAATCACTTCCATAATATAAACATCCCAGCCCGCTATAGTATAAAGGTAACCGACTTCTAAGAAGTCTGGTAAGACAAATTTAAAAAGTAAACTAAAGGCACTGGCATTCAGTGCGACGACACATATGTAACCGAGTACCAAGAACCATGAAGCAATAAAGGCTGCAAATTTACCAAATCCAGCATAGGTAAATGCAAATTCACCACCTGAAACCGGGAACTTCGCTGTCAAAGCACCGTAGCCCACTGCAATAATGAGCATCAGAATACCACCAATAGTGATACCTAGTGTTGCCCCAAGTGTTCCTGATGAAATCAACCAATCCCCAGGTAATATAAAGGCCCCCCAACCAATAGAAGAACCATAGGCTATCGCCCAAATGAATCGTTTTGACATCGTACTTTCTAATTCAGTCCGTTTCTCAGACATTTCTTTAACTCCTCTTGTTTTAAGTTTTTACTTGTGGTCAAGTATGTCATAATATGCTTGAAGTCGCTACATCTTTAATAAATTTTTGACAATTTTAGGGAGGATTTGACATGACTTTACCAAAGATCGGAAAGCCCGCTACAAATGCCCTCGCCAATATCGGTGTCACTGAATTAAAACATGTTTCAAAAATCGACGAAGATAACCTCCAGAAAATTCACGGTGTCGGTCCGAAAGCCATTAAAATTTTAAAGACGGCTTTAGCTGAAGAAAATTTAAATTTCAAAGTGCCAGAACCCTTACCATTTAAGACACCTTTTGCGGTTATGGGGTCTTTATCTTGTAATAATGCGCCTAAAAGAGAAATATTAAGGGATTTTGTGATTGGTGTTCATACTAACCAGCCAACTTCGATTCGTCATTTACACACAGATGATTGTGATTTTGAGTTTTTTACTGATGTAGAATCAATCAGCAGTTTAGAGATTAACCATTTAATCACTCACGGTAAGGAAGGGGCCGCTTCAGGTGTCACATCTTTAAAATCAGGAGAAAAATTGTCCTACGCCTATATATTCGAATTTGAAAATAGTAAAAAAGAAGCAAGAATTAAAAAAGTTTCAATTTATGTTCAAGCTGACTGTTAGTCAAATAAAAATTCGGGTATTAGTAAATAATACTTTAGAGAATAATTGAGGTGAAAATCAATGCAGGTGTCATATCACACAGATCACGACAGCGCATACCAAAAATTGATAACCGATGTTGCTGCTCGCCCAGACGATATCTTCCCACTACTCGGAACAACTTTAGGCGTTCAACAATGGTTCCCAGAGCTTTCAGTTCGTGGTGGAGATGTCATCACTTTCGGCCATGGTACAGAGGATGAAGAGGATTGTGAAATCTACAAATACGAGAATCCTAAAGTGCTTCATTTCGAATGGTATGGTGGAGAAATAGAATTTCTATTAGAGAAAAATGATGACTCGAGCAAGATTATGCTCAACCAGAGATTGCCATTAGATACTGAATATCTCTCTCAAGACTTTGGAGGCTGGCAACACCACTTTAAGAGCATTAAATCAATTGCTGAAGGTGGAAAAGCTTTAGAGATGGATATGGATGAATTTGAGCATACTAAGAAAGATATTGAAGCAAATTTAGATAAATAATTTTAAAGGATAACACTGCGGTGTTATCCTTTTTTATCGCCTTTATTGACAATTAATTATTACATTATGACAAATAAACTTGTCAATATGACGTGTTAATGTTACATTATAAATATCAAATCGATTTGAAATATTGATCAGTGAGGTCAAAATATGAAAACAAGACTAAGAGAACTGCGTGCTAGAGATAGGTTAAACCAAACAGAACTTGCCAAACTCGCAAAAATTTCACGACAAACAATTAGTCTAATTGAAAGAGAAGAGTATATTCCTTCTCTACTTATAGCTAAGCGGTTAGCAAATATCTTTAACGAACCAATAGAAAGTATCTTCATTTTTGAAGAGGAGGAATTGTAATGAAATTAGTTCTAAAAATGATTATTGGCGCACTCATAGGTTTTGCAGGCGGTTACTTGTTGATTGAAGCTTTATATGGAAATATTAATAGTATTTATATGGATAATATTTATTACTATCTGAGTATCGTGATTGTCATTACTACTCTAGGTTTAGTGATTTATACGCTTGTCAAAAATTATCAATTGATTTCACGACTTAAAGGAAATAATAAAGACTTTACTGATGATGAGTGGGACCGTTATAAATACAACTCATATAATATTTTGACAGTATCATCATCTTCAGCAATTATCCTCTCCTTCATTGGATTATCAATTCAACTGATGCATGCAAGAGATACATGGTTGTTGATTGCGACAGGCATTTTATTTTTAGTCTCAGTTGGCGTCAGCTTCGTGACACCTAGTCTAATTCAATCTTTATTCCCTGATAGGGACTTGCCTGAACCAGGTGACAAAGATTATGCAGACAAATTGTTTAATGCATCTGATGATGGTGAAATTTATATCATGGCAAAAGCAATGTATCGTTCAACAAACTTAACGACGCTTCTACTATTTTTTGCCTTAGTAGCGATGATGTTCTATACAATTATAACTGGAGAATCACAAATTTTCTCAATCATTTTAATCGGTATTATCTTAGTTATCAATCAAGTTAAATACTCTATTGAGATTAGAGATAAATAAAAAAGGCCTGTTAGCTATATTAGTAGCTAACAGGTTTATTTATAAGTAAATGGCTTCAGAGGCTAACACCATCTCACCGTTGAACTCCTAACCACTCAGAAGGTCAACACCATTTCACCGTTAAACTTCCAGCCACTCAGAAGGTTAACACCATTCCACCGTTAAACTTCCAGACGCTCAGAAGGTCAACACCATTCCACCGTTAAACTCCTAGACGCTCAGAAGGTCAACACCATTCCACCGTTAAACTCCTAGACGCTCACCACAACCACTTACCACTTATCTATATCATCACGTATGCTGTATTCTTGTTTTTTACCGTGTCTCTGTTCTAAATTCTCTTCTATATCTTTTAAAGTCACATCATTTTGATTTAAGAGAACTAAGAAGTGATACAATAGATCGCTAGATTCATCAATGAGCTCTTTTTTGTCTTGGTTTTTAGCAGCGATAACGACTTCCGTCATTTCTTCACCACATTTTTTGAGGATTTTATCTAGTCCTTCTTCCATTAAATACTTGGTATACGAACCTTCTTCTGGTTGTGCCATTTTTTTCTGAACAGTTTTTTCTAGTGTTTGAAGGTTGAAGTAATCGTCCCCAAAGCAACTGTTTGTCCCTGTATGGCATGTAGGTCCCTTTGGATCAACTTCTATAAGTAAGGCGTCACCATCACAGTCAAGCTTCATAGATACGACTTCTTGGGTATTACCGCTCGTTTCTCCTTTTTTCCACAGGCGCTGTTTTGACCTAGAATAAAACCACACAACACCCTCTGCTTTAGTCTTTTCTAATGCCGTTTCATTCATAAAGCCATTCATTAACACTTGTTTTGTCTCACTATCCTGTAGAATTACAGAAAGCAGTCGATCATTTTTAGAGAAATCTGCCTGCATTAAATCTCCACCTCTATGCCTTCTTTTTGTAAGGATGATTTTAATTCATAAATTTCAACTTCTCCTTTGTGGAAGATGGAAGCTGCAAGTCCTGCACTTACATTTGTCTTATTAAACACATCGATAAAATCTTGGATGCTTCCAGCACCACCACTGGCAGTAACTGGAATGCTCACTGCTTCTGCTGATTTACTCAAGAAGTCATAGTCAAATCCTTGTTTCACACCATCGTGATCCATACTCGTGATTAACAGTTCACCTGCACCGAGTGATTCACATTGTTTCACCCAGTCTAAAGCATCGATATCTGCACGTTTCTTACCACCGTGTGTGAGGACGTAATACTTATCTTCTGTATCATCGCATTCTGTATCAATCGCCACAACGATCTTGTCACTACCAAATTTCTTAGAAGCTTCTGTAACGAAAGCTGGATTGGCTACAGCTGCTGAGTTTATGCTCACTTTATCTGCACCAGCTTCAAATAATTGTTCGATATCTTCAACAGATTGGATGCCGCCACCTATTGTGAGTGGGATTGTTAGGTCCTTAGCTGTCTCCCTAATCAGATCAAGTAATAAATCATGACCTTCTTCAGTTTTTGAAATATCTAGAAATACTAATTCATCGGCACCACTTTGATTATACTTATCTGCTAAATCCTTTGGATTACCGATATCTTCTAAATCTACGAAGTTAACACCTTTCACTACTCTACCGTCTTTTACATCTAAGCATGGAATAATCTTTTTCTTTGTCATGTAATGTCCTCCCAAAATTCATCTTTGTGACTCGCTTTACCTACTATCGCTTCGGTAATACCTAGTGATTCTAGACGATCTAAATCACGCTTATCTCTCACACCGCCACTTGCAACAACTTTGTGCTTAGTTAGATGATTAATTCTTTCAGTGTTCAGAAAATTAGGTCCAAGCCCCATACCGTCCTTATTAATATCGGTATATATGACACCCGCAAGTTCAAGGTTTTCAATTTGCTTTAGATATTCATCAATCGTAATTCCTGAGTTTTCAGTCCAACCGTTGATATAGATATCATTCTCTCTCGCATCAACACCGACAAAGATTTTCCTGGGAAATTTTAATGTAATATCCTTCAACCACGGAATATCCACAATGGCTCTAGTCCCTAAAATAAAGTAGTCTACCCCCATTTCGTGGTATTTTTCAATCATTTCTAATGAACGAAGTCCACCGCCAATTTCCAAAGGTTTGGAGGATAAAGATCTCAGATGGCTCACTAGATTCGATTCCTTAGATTCTTGATGGAGGGCACCCATCAAGTCGACAATATGAATCCGAGAAACCGAATCAAAGCTTTGGTAGAACCGAAGTGCCTCTTCTGGCGTTCTTTTCATAGCTGTTTTTTTATCGTAATCACCTTGTGATAGCCTGACATTATTGCCATCAATCAGGTCGATTGCAGGTACAATATTCATAGTGACAGTCCTTTCTTATTCGATGACGCCTTTAGATGATGGAATTCCGGAATTCGTTGGTGACAATGCAATTTTTAAACTGCGTGCAAATGCTTTAAATATTGCTTCTATTTCATGGTGTGAGTTACCTCGCTTAAGTAAATCAATGTGCAGTGTCATACGACTATTCATCGCTACTGCATTGAAGAATTCCTCAACGAGCTCAGTATCAAAGTCTCCGGTTTTTTCTCTTGAAAATTCCGCTCTGAAACTCAAGAATGGTCGTCCTGATAAGTCGAGCACAACGCGTGCCAGTGATTCATCCATTGGTAAATACATGGATCCATATCTAAGGTAACTCTGTTGATCTACGTATATTTCTCTAATCAATTGTCCTAAGACAATACCAATATCTTCTACAGTGTGGTGGGCATCAATATGGAGGTCACCTTCTGCTTTTACGTTCAGGTATATTTCTGAGTGAAAGCTAAACAGGGCCAACATGTGGTCAAAGAAACCTACGCCTGTATTGATATTAGATTCCTTGAAATCCCTTTTTGGATCCATAACAATTTCAAGCTTTGTTTCTTTTGTATCTCTCACTTTTTTATATTCAGTCATTCGCTTCACCCCACTTAGTGATCAGGGCTCTAAGTTCGTCTACAGCTGTCTCGTCGACAATTGAGAACCTCGCCACATTGGATAGTTGTTGGTCCTCTTCATATACTCGACCTTTAAAGCCATTTTCAAGTAAATAGTTGTATAAGTCTTTTGCCTTATCACCATATACAAAGACAAAATTCGTATGTGATGGTTTAATTCTGACGTGTCGACGCACGATTTCAAAGCTATCGACCAATTTTTGATGAAGTTCTTTTTGATAGTTAAACCATTCATCTAGTTTCTCTTCGTCATTTAAGAGTGCATTGGCTAAGACTAGAGAAAGACTATTCAAGGGATAAGGATGATTAATCTTGGTGATTTTATCGAAAGCTTCTCCTTTTGCAATGGCGATACCGATTCTTAGGCCGGCAAGACCGTACACTTTACTAAGCGTTCTTAAGATGATGACGTGGTCGCCTGTTGGCAATTCTCGATCCAAAGCAAACTCTCCGTACGCCTCATCTATAACAAGGTAACCTCCAACAGCCTTCATCGCATCGGCTAACTGTTTCATCGCATAAGATGGTAATAGGACGCCTGTTGGATTATGAGGATTTGATATAAAGAAGACGGATGGTTTTTTATCTTGTATTGCCCTAACTGCCGCATCAAAATCAAAAGAAAAATCTCCTCTTGAAGCGACTGAGTAAAATCGAATACCCACTTGATTTGTATAGACTTGGTACATAAAGAAGTCCGGCTTAAAGGACATCACACCACTCTGACCAAGTGTCATTACAATTTTTTGAATCCATTCATCTGAGCCATTTGCAACTTCGATTTGATTCCTATTAAATCTATTTCTTTTAGCATAAAGTGTCTTAAATTTTTCAAGTTCTTCCTCTGAATATGTTTCAATATTTGCTTGTTCAACCGCCTTATTAATCATGTCTTTTGTTAGCGGTGATTTTGGGGATGTGTTTCTATCCATACTGATCATGCGCTCACTCCATTCTAATATTCAAAGATTCTCCGTGTGCGAATAGCCCTTCTTTGTCAGCCAACAACTTAGCAGGTTGACTAATCTCATCATAAGTCTCTTTCTTTAAATTAATAATGGCATGACTAGTCAGACAGTCATTGACATTGAGACCATGACTAAAGCGACCTGTTCTGTTCGTTGGAAGCACATGGGATGGGCCTGCGGCATAATCACCGATTGCTTCTGGTGAATATTGCCCGATAAACACCGCACCTGCGTAAGAAATTTCACTTGCAATGGACTTAGCATCTTGATGCTGGATCGATACGTGTTCCGGTGCAATATAGTCGATAACTTGTTTTAAATTTTCTCTAGTATCGACAATTTGCCAGTGATTATTTTTAAGAGAGCCTTTAATTACATCTGCTCTTTCTTGTTCGTCTACCAAGCGATTCACTTCAGCTTCTACACCTTCGATCACTGACTCACTTTCAGCGATGAGGAAGGTACGTGCATTAACGTCATGTTCTGCTTGAGCAAAAATATCATAAGCAATTGCAGTATAGTCTGCACTCTCATCCACATAGAGTAGAATCTCACTAGGTCCAGCAACCATATCAATCCCGACATCACCAAACAATAATTTTTTTGCAAGTGCTACATACTTATTCCCTGGCCCGACAATCTTATCCACTTTTGGAATAGATTTTGTACCATAAGCTAAAGCAGCAATCGCCTGAGCACCACCGATACGGTATACATCTTTTACACCAGCGACATATAAGGCTCCAAAAGTAATGTTGTTATCAGAGAAAGTTGGCGTTACAACGGCGATATTACTTACCCCTGCAACCATGGCAGGTACTGCTGTCATCAGTACACTGGATGGGTAAAGTGCGGTACCACCTGGAATGTAAATACCGATACTTTCTATCGGTTTGTAGACATAAGAGAATTCATCGCCTTCGACATCCTTATATTTAATTGACGCCTGATATTCACTAATTCGGTCTTTGATAGATATCAGGGCATTCTTTTCTTCTTCAGTTAAAGCATCAAAACTATTCTTTAAGCTCTCTTCTGGCACTTTAAAATCTTCTATTTCCACACCGTCAAAAGCTTTCGTATATTTCTTTAGTGCTTCATCTTTATTTATTTTTACATCGTTGATAATATCTAGAACCGACTTCAAGCTGTCACTATCATCTTGTGTCGATGTAGAAAAACGTTCTATAAACTGCTCGGCATTCATTCAATCACTCCAATTTCGCTTAAAAATTCATAGATGTCATCCTCTTTGGTATAAAAGGTTTGCTTATTCGCAATCAATCTTGCTTGAACATCTAATATCTTTTGATATTCAATTAAACCGTTATCTCTTAAAGTACTCCCTGTCTGTACAATATCCACTATCCCATCTGCTAGGCCCAGTATTGGAGCCAGTTCGACTGAGCCATTTAAATGAATGAGAGATACCGCCTGTTGTTCATCATTAAAGAATTTTCGTGCAATATTAATATACTTCGAGGCAATCGTCTCAAAACGTTCTATATTCGGTGGTCCAGCTAAGGCAAAATGGCATTGCCCGAAGGGAAGTTCAGATACGTTTAAATAAGAAAATGCATCCTCTTCTAAAGTATCTGATCCAACGATGCCAATATCTGCGACACTACGTTCAACGTAAACAGGAACATCTGGCCCTTTAGCAAAAATGAATCGCACATTTCCGGATGTAGTATATAAAGTCCGAGATTTTTCTTTTAATACTCCGCTGTATTTATCTAAATTTTTTTCTTCTAAATATTTTATGAAATCATCAAATAGTCGACCTTTTGATAATGCTACCGTAATCATAACAAGCCTCCATCAGAAAGATTTAAGCCTATTCCAAAGGCACTGCTGTTGTATTGTCCACCACTGAGTACAGGTGAGTTCGCATTGAGGAAAGCTTGGAAGTACAAACCATTGTAATATTTTTGAGGTGACCGAAATGATAGATCTAAAATAAATTTCATTTCTTTATTTTGAGATTTAATAACGTCTTTTACTCTCTCAATTAACTGCATTATCTCAGTGTCGCCGAAAAGATGTTGAATCATTCCATATTGTTCACTCACCTTAGCACTTATAATCTTGTATAAATCATGGTCAGTACCAAGCACCCGTCTCAACTCTGAAATATTTTTACTGTAGACGAGTGTGCGGATATTTTCACTGAGTTTGTATTTGTCGACAAACAAATCCAAAAGCTGATCGTTGTTGATTACAAAAGTCTTAATCGTATCTTCTGTACTATTTTCTACAAACTGAATATGCATCAGTAAAGTATTGATAATGTCTTGATTTCCGACCTTATATATTTCGACACCGGCCTGGTAGAAAGATTCATGTTCCCTTACAACCGGGCCAAAATAACCAAACTTGGTTTCATTTGAATAGTAATTGTTATTGAAATTAAGTAAAGTTCTCGTCCAATCACTGCGTATCGCGTACATTGTGCTATCTCGTTCAAACACGATACTCGTCGGATGATGATTTTTATCGTCTATATAAAAAGGTTCAATCATATTCATATCGACTAAGGTAAAACCTGAGCGGTCCAATAAGTCTAAGTACGTTGTACCCAATGCAGTTCGTTTTAGTATTAACTGATTTGCTGACATGCATATTCTCCTTTACTACTTTAGCGTGATAAAGAAATCTGATAAATTACATACTAACAAAGAACAGAAATAAGTACAACGATTTTCTTTAGCTCTTTAGTATGTTAAAGTGGGATATATGAAAATACGGGAGTTGATTACATGCAAATAGATAAGTTAAAAGGTCAGGAGCTTGATGATTTGTTCGACGGTATCTTATCTCTTGAGTCAAAAGAAGACTGTTATAAATTCTTTGATGATATTTGCACGTCTAATGAACTTGTCTCGCTTAAACAACGTTTTCAAGTGGCAAAGCTCATTAATGAAGGAATGACATATTCAAAAATTCAAGAAAAAACGGGAGCATCTAGCGCGACAGTATCGCGTGTGAAACGCTGTATAGATTATGGTAGTGGTGGATATATCACCGTTTTAAGTAAAAT